>NZ_JBQLZP010000209.1:0-1919 GCF_052168335.1 Roseicyclus sp.
GTCAGCACGAAGGGGAACGCACCTCGGAAGATGGCTCCCACCGACAGCGCGGGGTCGTTGAGCGCCGACCTGATGGTGTAGACCGAAAGCCCGAAGGGCGGTGTCAGGAGACCGATCTCCACCGCGACGACCGTCATCACGCCGAACCAGATCATGTCGAAGCCCGCCGCCTGGGCGATGGGGATCGCGATGGGCAGGAGGATCAGCATGATGGAGATGGAGTCGATCAGGCAGCCCAGCGCGATCACCAGCGCGAGGTAGAGAATCAGGAAACCCCAGGGGCCGACGGGCCCGGAGAGGAACACCTCGGCAAGGCTCGCCGGCAGGCCCGAGAGCGTCAGCATGCGCGAGAAGAAGGTCGCGGCCATGATCAGGAAGAGCACCGAGACCGTGATCTGCCCGCTCTCGACGAGAATGCCCCAGAAGCTCCGGCGGTCGAGCGAGCGCCGCGCGAGCGCGAGGACCAGCGCGCCGAGCGCACCGATGGCCCCTGCCTCGGTCGGGTTGAGGAACCCGGCGTAGAGGCCGCCCAGCACCAGCGCGATGAGCGACAGGATCGGCGCGCCCTTGCGCAGGATCTCGAGCGTGCCGATGTCCTCGGTCGGCGCGGCGGCGTCCGTCCTGTCGAAGACGAAGCCGGGCCGGAAGCGCGCGAGGAGCAGGATCGTCACGCTGAACATCGCGGCGAGGAGCAGGCCGGGGCCCACCCCCGCGAGGAACATCCGCCCGACGGATTCCTCCGCCAGCACCGCGTAGACGATCATCAGGAGCGAGGGCGGGATCAGCATGCCGAGGACCGAGCTTCCCGCGACGACCCCGGTGGCGAAACGGCTGGAATAGCCGTGCCGCGTCATCTCGGGGACCGCCACGCGCGAGAAGACGGTGGCCGAGGCGACCGAGATGCCGGTGATCGCCGCGAAGACGGCATTGGCGAAGACCGTGGCGACACCGAGCCCGGCCGCGAGCCTCCTGAGAAGCCGCTGGAACACGTCGAACGTGTCCTTGCCGACGCCGGACACGGTCACGAGCAGCCCCATCAGCACGAAGAGCGGCACGACCGCGAAGAGGTATTCGCGCAGCGCGTCGTTGGCGACCGAGCCCGCCATGCGGATCGCGACGGCCTCGTTCCGGATCAGCGCGACGCCCCCGAAGCTGACCACGAGCATCGCGATCCCGATGGGCATGCCCAGCCAGATGAGAACGATCAGCAGGATGACGGCGGCGATGCCGATCTCGATCCCGGTCATGGCGCACCGCCCGGCCGCCGCCGCAGCCGGCCCGCCAGCATCACGAGGCACTGAAGCGTCGCGACGGTCATGCCGAGCAGGATGACCGCCCGGAAGGGCCAGGTCGGCAGCGTGGCGATGCCGGTGACACCGATATACTCGCCGCGCGTGAAGTCGCGTTCGAGCGTCGTGATCGTCGACCAGGCGACGACGCCGAGCGCGGCGGCGGCCGTCAGGTCGTAGACCGCCGCGAGGATCGCGCCGCCGCGCGGAAAGCGCCTGCGGAAGCCCGCGAAGAAGAGGTCGGCACGCGCGAGACGGTCGTGCGGGATGGTCGTGGCGAGCTGCAGGTAGACGATGCTCACGAGCAGCAGCGCGCCCGCCTCGGCCACCATCGGCAGCGAACCTCCCGTCACGTTCCGCACCGCCACATCGGCGCAGATGATGAGCATGAGGACGCCGATCAGGATCGTCCCGACTGCGCCCAGCCCGTCGACCAGCCCGTTCCAAGCCCTGAGCAAGGGCCCTGGCCGGTGCGGGGATCGGGTCCGGTGCGCCGCCTTAGGCGCACCGGTTCCGTTGTCATGGCCGGTCATGTCCCGGCGCTCAGTCGGCGAGCCCGGCATCCCAGTCGCGGAGCGGCGTCTCGCCGGCCGCGCGCAGGCCCTCCATGTAGGCGGCGAGGAACTCGGC
>NZ_JBQLZP010000210.1:0-7968 GCF_052168335.1 Roseicyclus sp.
CCGGCCGCGCCTCGGGAACGACGATCCGCTCCACCGGGTTCCATGCCGCGATGTCGCCGACCTCCGCCTGCCCCAGCGCCACCCGCGCGAGGAAGGCGTCGCCGTAGCTCGCGCCCGTGGTGCGCGCGCAGACCTCCTGCGGCAGGCCCGCGATGTCCGAGGTCGCCTGCATCCAGATCGCGTTCTTCGTGCCGCCGCCGACGGCCAGCACGCGCGAGGGCGGCGCGCCCGCCGCGCGGTAGGTCTCGGCCACGTGTGCGGTGCCGTGCGCGATCCCCTCGAGCAGCGCGCGGTACATGTGCGCGCGGGTATGCGTGAGGTTCAGGCCGTAGAAGGCGCCCTTGGCGTGCGGGTCGTGGATCGGCGTCCGCTCGCCCGAGAAGTAGGGCAGGAAGAGGAGACCGGCCGCCCCCGGCGGCACCTCCTCCGCCTCGGCGGCGAGGGTGGCGAAGGCCTCCTCGCGCGGAAGCTCGCGCGCGAACTGGTCGCGGAACCAGTGCGTCAGCGTGCCCGAAGTGGCCAGCCCCGCCATCGAGGCGTGCTGGCCCGGAAACAGCCAGGGCGCGTACCAGAGCCGCGCGTCGCGCACACGGTCGGGCGTAATCGTGATGATGAAGATGGTGGAGCCATACATCATCATCATGTCGCCGGGCCTGCGCACGCCCACCGACAGCGCCTCGGCCGCCGCGTCGATGGTTCCCGCCGTCACCGGCGTCCCGGGCGCAAGGCCGGTCTCGGCGGCCGCCTTCTCCGTCACGGTTCCCGCGATCTCGGAGGACCAGAGGAGGCGCGGCAGATGCTCAGCACCGATCACGTCCGGCGCGAGGTCGAAACACCAGTCGAGCGCGCCCACATCGTAGAAGGGTGAGAAGTTCGCTGCCGTGTAGTGGTCGATCACGTATTCGCCGGTGAGGCGGTGGACGACGAAGCTGGTCGAGGTGAGGATCTTCGCGGCCTTCGCGAAGAGGTCGGGGCGGTTCCGCTTCAGCCACAGGATCTTCGGCCCGACGGACTGCGAGGTCAGCGCGTTGCCGCCGCGCTCGAGGATGACATCGGCGCCGATGGCCGCGGTCATCTCGTCGACCTCGGCCATGGCGCGGGTATCGACGCCGTAGAGGACACCGTTCATCAGCGGCGCGCCCGCCGCATCGACGGGCAGCATGCAGGGACCGATGGCGGAGCAGGCGACGGCGGCGATCTCCTCGCCCCCGACCCCGGACTTGGCCAGCAGCGCCCGCGTGACGTGGACGAAGTCGCCCCACCAATCCTCCTCGGCGCGATGCTCGGCCCAGCCGGGGCGCGGCACGAGCATCCTGTGATCGCGCGCGGCCTCCGCCACGACGCGGCCCGCGCCGTCCACGAGGACGCCCTTGGTCTGGTAGGTGCCGATGTCGACGCCGAGGGTGTAGCTCATCAGTCGCGCTCCGTCCGGAAGTCGGGCCCGATGCGTCCGATGGCGGCGAGGAGCAGGCGGGCGAGATCCTCGAGGTCGGAGACCTGCACCATCTCGCGCGGGCCGTGGCTGTAGCGCATGGGAAAGCCCACGTCGATCGCGGCCACGCCCTCGCCCACGAGCTGGACATACGAATTGTCGGTCAGGACGCCGATCTGGGCGGAGCGTTGCAGCGGCAGCCCCTCGGCCTCGGCGGTCCCCTCGAAGAGCGCCACCAGCGCCGGGTGGGGCAGGACGCCGTTCAGCGTTCCCCGCCCGTGGAAGCTGTAGAGGCTGATGCCGGGGCCTCCGCCCATCCGCATCTCGCCGAGGTGGCCCATGTCGGGCGTGTCGGTCGCCATCATCAGGTCCACCTGGATCGCGATGGCGGGCTTCAGCGCCTGCGCCGCGACCTGCGCGCCGCGCAGGTTGAACTCCTCCTGCGTGGCGAAGACGACGTGGAGAGGCGGGCCGCCGCCCCGTTCGGCCAGCCGGCGGAGAACTTCTACAAGAACGGCGCAGCCGGCGCGGTCGTCCACGCTGGTCCCCGCGATGCGTCCGCCCGCAAGCTCCACGACATGCGGCCGGTAGGCGACGGGCGTGCCGATCACGACGCCCGCGGCCTCGGCCTCCGCCTTCGAGGCGAAGCCCGCGTCGAGGTAGAGCTCGGACGCGGGCAGCACCTTGTACTTCTCCTCGGGCTGGGTGGCATGGTGGCTCTTCATTCCGACGACCGCGGGTATGTCGCCGCCCTTCGCGCAGATCACCACGTCCTGGCAGGGCAACGCCTTCTCCGGGATACCGCCGAGGCGGTGGACACGGATCAGGCCCGACTCCTCGACCTTCCGCACGATCAAGCCGAGCTGGTCCATGTGCGTGAAGAGCATGACCGGAGGCCCTTCGCCCGGCAGGCTCGCGATCAGGTTGCCGAGCGCGTCGGTGCGCGCCGCGACCGGCAGCAAGTCGCGGATCGCCGCGCGGATACGCTCCTCGTGGCCCGCGACGCCGGGCACGAGCATGAGGGCCTTCAGATCCTCTCCGATCCGGCTCATGCGTCGCCCCGCGCCGCACGCACCCGCGCCATGAAGTCGGCCGCGCGCGCCGGGTCGACCGCGTTCCAGGTGTGCCCGTCGACCTTGAGCGAAGAGCCGACGACGCAACCATCCGCGATGCGGAAGACATCCGCCACCGTCTCGTGCCGGACGCCCGTGTTGGCCAGCACCGCCGTGCCGGGCAGGGCCGCCTTCACCGCCTCGAGATCCTCCATCCGCGCGGCCTCGCCGGTGATCGCACCCGACACGAGCACCGCGTCGGGGATCGAGGAGAACACGGCCGAGCGCGCCCTGTCGGCCAGCGGGCGGCGGTCGAGGCTGTCGGCGAACTCGGCCGAGACGTTGTAGAGCATCAGGAGGTCGCGCCGCCCCAGCCTGTCGCGGTAGCGCATCGCGCGGCCCGCGTCGGGCGCCCAGAGGCCCATGTCCGAGGCGTAGAGCCCGGTGAAGATCTCGCGGCAGAAGGCCGCCCCGGTGGCCGCGGCGAGCGCCACGGTCGCCATCGGGTCCCAGAGCACGTTGACGCCGAAGGGCACCGTTATCCGGTCGCGGAGCTTGCCGATCACGTAGGCCATCGTCGCGGTCGAGGCGGTGTCGACCTGCAGCTCGTAGGGCCGGTCGTTCTCGTTGCCGAACATCACCGCGTCCACGCCCGCGGCCATCAGCGCGTCGAGGTCGCGCGCCGCGGCCTCCACGATCCCCTCCACGCCGGTCTCCGCGTCGTGCAGCGGGCTGCCGGGCAGCGCGCCCAGATGCACCATCGCGATCACGGGCTTCGCCGTGCCGAATGTCGTCCTGAAACGGTCCATGATGTCTCCCTTCACCCCATGCTGGCGCAAGAAACGGGTGCAGTCCACCGCGATTCATTCTAGCATGTCAGTGACGGGGGGAGAGCGATGGAACAACGCACAAGGCACTGGGACCGCTTGGGAAACGGCGGGCTCACGTTCACGGAACTGGGCTTCGGCACGGCGCCGCTCGGCAATCTCTACCGCGCGATCGGCGACGGCGAGGCCGAGGCGATCCTCGACCGCGCGTGGGAGGCAGGTATCCGCTATTTCGACACCGCGCCGCTCTACGGGCTCGGTCTCAGCGAGACGCGGCTCAACCGCTTTCTCCGGGGCAAGCCGCGCGACGAGTACGTGCTCTCGACCAAGGTGGGCCGCTGGCTGAAGGCCTGTGCGCCGGACGCGCGCGACGGCTTCGGCAAGTGGTTCGACGTGCCCGCCCGGCAGGAGGTCTACGACTACGGCCATGACGGGGTGCTGCGCTCGGTCGAGTTCAGCCTCGAGCGGCTGGGGATCGACCGTATCGACATCCTCTACGCCCACGACCTCGACGTCTTCAACCACGGCACGCAGGCCGCCCTCGACGCCAGGCTGACCGAGTTCATGGAGGGCGGCTACAAGGCCCTCCTTCGCCTGCGGGAGGAAGGCACGATCCGCGCCTTCGGGGCGGGCATCAACGAGTGGCAGCCCTGCCAGTGGATGGCCGAGCGGGGGGACTTCGACCTCTTCCTCCTCGCCGGGCGCTACACGCTGCTCGAACAGGAGGCGCTCGACAGCTTCCTGCCGCTCTGCGTCGAGCGCGGCATCGGCATCGTGATCGGCGGGCCCTACAACTCGGGCATCCTCGCCACCGGCCCGCGCCCCGGCGCCTTCTACAACTACGACCCCGCGCCGCAGGAGATCCTCGACCGCGTGGGACGGATCGAGGCGGTCTGCGCGCGCCACGGCGTCCGCATGGTGGACGCGGCCTTCCAGTTTCCGCTTCGCCATCCGGCCGTCGTCTCGGTCATCCCCGGCGGACAGGGCGTGGCCGAGATGGAGAGCAACCTGCGCGCAGCGGCAGCCGAAATCCCGCCCGCGCTCTGGGCGGAGCTGAAGGCCGAGGGGCTGATGCGCGCGGACGCGCCGGTGGAGGGATAGCCGATGGAGATGATCGACGCGCACCAGCACTACTGGCACCCGCAGCGGGGCGATTACGACTGGATGCCGATGGACAACGCGATCCTCGCGCGGCCCTACGCGCCCGCCGACCTCGAGCCGATGCTCGCGAAGCACGGGATCGCGCGCACCGTCCTCGTGCAGGCGGCCGCGACGGTGAACGAGACGGAGTACATGCTGGGCATCGCCGACGCCACGCCCTCGGTCGCGGCGGTCGTCGGCTGGATCGACTTCGAGCGGCCCGAGGATCGCGCGCACCTGGAGCGGCTGGCGCGCCACCCGAAGTTCGCGGGCGTCCGACCGATGATCCAGGACATCCCCGATGATGACTGGATGCTGCGCGAGGACGTGCAGTGGGGCTACCGGGCGCTGGTGGAACTCGACGTCACCTTCGACGCGCTCGGCTTCCCCCGCCACCTCGCGAACTTCTACAAGATCTTGACGCGGTATCCCGACATGCGCGTGGTCGTCGACCATTGCATGAAGCCGCAGATCCGCAACCATTCGCCCGAGAGCTTCGCCCACTGGGCGGACGGAATGCGCGCCATCGCGGAGGACACCCGCGCCTTCTGCAAGCTTTCGGGCATCGTCACCGAAAGCGACGGCTGGACGCCGGAGAAGCTGCAACCTTACGCGCAACACGTGCTGGAGGTCTTCGGACCCGAGCGCGTCATGTGGGGGTCGGACTGGCCGGTCTGTCGGCTCGAAGCGAGCTACGACGACTGGCGCGCCGCGGCGGAGGCGCTGACGGGGCACCTCTCGGCGGACGCGCGGGCGGAGGTCTTCGGCGGCACGGCGGCGCGCTTCTACCGGCTCTAGCGGTCCGACGCGATCAGCTCCGCCGCGCGCGCCTGGGCGAAATCGACCGCCTCCGCCACCGTGTCCCCGCGGAGGAGCGCGGCGGCGAGCGAGCCCGCGAACATGTCGCCCGCCCCGTGGGTCGAGCGCACGTCGACCTTCCGCGCGGGAACGCGCCGGACCTCGGCGCCTGGCTCGGCCCAGGCCACGCCCTCGCCCCCGAGCGTCACGACCACCGTGGCACGCGGCGCGAGGTCCGACAGCGCCTCCACCATCTCGGACGGCGACAGCGCCTCGGTCCCGAGGAGGTCGCCCGCCTCGAGCCGGTTGACGATCAGCCCGTCCACCTCGCGCAGCAGCGCGCGCGGAATGCCGTCGGCGGGCGCCGCGTTCAGCCAGAAGCGCGCCCGCGCGGCATGGGCGAGGCGCGGCAGCGCGGCCAGCACCTCCGGCGCAAGCTCGTTCTGCGTCAGGACGATGTGGCAGCCGGGCGGCACGCGCAGCGCGCCCGGATCGACGGCGCGGTTCTCGCCCGACACGATGACGGCGCCATAGCTCCCGTCGCCTTGCGTGATCGCGACGCTCATGCCGCTGGCGCCGGGGCCCGCCGACAGGCCGCTCACGTCGATCCCGGCGGCGGCGAGGTCCGCCCGCATCCGCTGCCCTGGATCGTCCGCGCCGATGCGCCCCGCGAAGGCCACGCGCGCGCCCGCGGCTGCGGCCGCAATCGCCTGGTTCCCGCCCTTGCCACCGAGCCGGTAGCGCACGCCCGCACCCCGCAACGTCTCGTCCACCCGCGGCAGGCGCGGCGCGTCCACCACGACGTCCCAATGCAGCGCCCCGACGACCAGAAGCCCGCTCATCGCGCACCGTAGAGCGCGGCCGCGACGATCCGCGTCGAGGCCGCCGCGTCCTGCCGCGCGATGGCCGAGGCGAGCGCCGCGTCGCCCGCCAGTTCTTCGGCCAGCGCCCTCAGCCGCTCGGTCATGGCGATGGAGGCGCGCGCCTCGGCCACCGGGTCCAGTCCGCCCATGTCGGGGAAGGTGTCGAAGTAGATCACCCCGTCGTAGCCCTGGCGCGCCACCTCGACCAGCAGCTCGACCGTCTGCACAGGGTGAACCGATCCCGCCATCAGCCCGTCGTCGCGCTTGGCGTATCCGTCGTTGAGATGGAGCCCCATCAGCCGCGAGTGCCGCGCGACGAGGCAGGCCGAATGCGCCGGCATCTCGTCGGCGTAGAGCACATGCGCGAAGTCGAGCGTCACGCCGAGGTTCCCGCGTCCGACCTCGCGGCAGGCGAGCAGCGTCGTGCCCACGTCCGGTATCAGCGCGAAGGCGCGCGGCTCGTTCGGCTTGTATTCCAGCGCGATGTCGCATTCGGGCGCATGGGCGCAGACCTCCTCGAGCGCGGCGATCGTCGCGTCCCAGGCCTGCGCGTAATCCATCTGGAAGGCGTAGTCGAAACCGTCCTGCCCCATCCACAGCGTCATCAGGCGCGCCCCCATCGACAGCGCCGTGTCGATCCCCTCCTTGGTCTGGTCGATCGCCGCCCGCCGCACGGCGGTGTCGGGATGCGTGAAGGCGCCGAGGCGGAAGCCCGGATCGGTGTAGTAGCGCATGGCGAGCCCGTTCAGCGCCATGCCCGCATCGGCCAGCCGCGCCGCGATCTCGCCCGGGCTGCGCCGTTCGAAATGGTCGGGGTAGTTCAGGTCGGCGGCGTCGAGCCCCTCCACACCGGCGGCGGGGTCGATCATCTCGAGGATGCCGTCGCCCTTCCGGCGAAAGGCGTTGAGGCGCGCGGCGTATCGGGGTCGGTTCGGACGGGTCATCGGCGCTGGAAGAGCTCCGGGTGTTCGCGCTCGAGCGGTTCGAGATAGCGCAGGAGCTGGCGCAGATGCGTCCGCGTCGCGGCACGCGCGGCGGCGGGATCCCGCGCCTCCAGCGCCTCGACGATGGCGCGGTGCTCCTCCAGCGTCTCGGTGATCCGCCGCCGGTTCGGCAGCACCAGCCGCCGCGCGCGGTTGACCTGGAGCCAGCTCGTCTCGGCGATCTGGGCGAGGCGCCGGTAGCCGGTGAAGGACAGGATCAGCTCGTGCATCTCGGCGTCGAGCTTGTAGAAGCCGGCCACGTCCCCGTCCTGGACCAGCGCCTCCTGGATGCGCAGGCTCCGGCGGAGCGCGACGAGCTGCTCCTCCGTCACCGTCTCGGCCACCTTCTCGACCGCCGCGACCTCCAGCGCCTCGCGGAGGAAGGCCCCCTCGCGGATCTCGGACATCGAGAAGCGCGCGACGAAGGTGCCCGCCTGCGGCACGACATCGACCAGCCCCTCGGCCGCGAGCCGCGTCACCGCCTCCGACACCGGGCTGCGCGAGATGCCGAGGTGATCGCAGATTTCCCCCTTCCGCAGGATCTCCCCCGGCTGGTATTCCAGCGAGAGGATCGCGTCCTTGAGGCTCTGGTAGACCCGCGTGGCGAGCGACCCCTCGTAGGCCTCGAGCGGCGCGAGACGCGCGGCCGCCGCACCGCCTTCGGCCGCCTTTTGTGGTTGCGATGTGCCTGCCGCGCCAGATAACATTCTAGCATGTTAGCCAAGCCGTGCCGGTCCGGCAAGCTCGGCGGAACCGCAGGGGAGGCGGGGCAGATGCGACTGAAGGGCAAGCGCGCGGTCGTGACCGCGGCGGGTGCGGGGATCGGGCAGGCCACGGCGCTCGCCTTCCTGGCCGAGGGCGCGCAGGTGCCGC
>NZ_JBQLZP010000211.1:0-2178 GCF_052168335.1 Roseicyclus sp.
CGGAAGGGCACGCCTTGGGCGAAGACGTTCGGCCGCGACCAGACCGGCCCGACCGAGCGGAGGCCCGCCTCGAAAAGGGGGTCGAGGCCCTCCAGCCCCTCGCCGATGCACTCCGCCCCCTCGAGGTGGAGGAGGCCGACGAACCCCTCCGATGCGAGGTCGGCCCGCGTCCGCGCCCAGCGGATCAGCCCGTGCGCCTCGAGCGCCGAGGCGATGTCGACCTGGTGCGCCACCGGGGTCGCGGCCGTCTTCAATGGCAGGGGCGCGGGCACCGGGATGTCGTAGGGCGGATGGTCGAAGACCGTGAAGTCGAGCGGCTGGTCGGGCGTCGGCGAGAAGAGGGCGAAGAACCCGCCCGCCATGCCGCCCGCGCGCGCCTTGGGCAGATCGACGTGCCCCGTCCCGCCGTCGCGGAAATCGGCGACGGGATCGGCGACCCTGGAGAGCCGCAGGAGCGCGTCGTTGTGCCCGTCGAAGACCGGGATCATGCCGCGGGACGCCAGGTCGCGCCGGCCGGGTCGCCGGTCGCGACGACGTGGTAGAGCGCGGCCTCGCCCGTCATCGCGGGCAGGGCGGCGTGGCGCAGGCCCTCGGGCACGCTCATCGTGTCGCCGGGGGCGAGCACGGTCTCGCCGCCCTCCCAGGTCACGCGCCAGTGGCCCTTCACGGGCATGAGCACGCTCGGCCGGTCGTGCGAACGCATCTCCTCGGACGCGCTCGACCGCGTCACGAGATCGACCTCGAAGCCGGGCCGGTCGCGCAGGACGCCGTTTTCGCCGATGACCTTGACCGGCTTGCGCTCGGCCAGCGCCACGAGATCCCAGTAGCGCGCGACATGGTTCGGCACGACGTCGGCCGCCTCGGGCTCGGGGAAGGTCGCGAGCTCCTCCTCGGTCAGGAGCGGCATGGGGGCGACCCCCTCGGGCAGGTGCGCGCCCTTCTTCGTGTCGTAGAGCTTGCCGTTCGCGCCGAGGACGAGGCCGTGGGCCTTCGCGTCCTCGATCACCTGCGGCGCCCAGATCACGCCGCCGCCCGCGTCGTCGCCGCCGAGGATGGCCATGATCATCCCGTAATCGGTGCCGATGTTCTCGAAGCCGCGGAAGATGCCGGTGGGGATGTTGAAGATGTCCCCTTCCTCGAGCACGACGGACCCTGCGTTCCCCCAGCGTCCCCAGAAGAAGCGCCAACGCCCGGAGAGGACGAAGAAGACCTCGGCCGTCCGGTGCGAATGCAGCGAGTTGCGGCACTTCGGCGGCTGTCCCGCGGCGCCGATGTTGAAGCCGTGCGGGATCGCGATGTGGACATGCTGGTCCGCGGCCTCGGAGACGCCGCCGCCGATGATGGTGAAGTTCTCCTTCTGGTCCGAACCCGGCGTGTGGGCGTCGATGAAGGCGGTGCGGCAGGGCCTGAGCTCGCCGTAGCGGACGATGCGGGCTTCCATCTCGGGCGGGGTCATGGCGTCTCCGGGAATTGCGGGAGGGTTGCGTGGGTGCAGGGTCACGATCTCGCCTCGTGGAGGAGGATCTGCTTCCACACCGCGGTTTCGTCGTAGAGCGTCCATTCGCGGCGGAGCGTGGGCGGCGCGGCGCCGAGCGTGCCGAACTCCGCATGCGTGATGCCGAGGACGTAGACCATGGCGCCCGTGGGCTGTCCGAAGGCGCCCCAGCCCTCGTGCCGGCCCCAGAGGCTCCAGCGGACGGCGGCGCGGGGCGGCATGGTCGGGTCCTCGCGGCCGATGACATGGTGGAGGGTGAACGCGGCATTCGGGAAGGCCGCGCGGAGGCCCATCCAGAAGCGGTCGGCCGCCCCGGCCCCGTGCGCGGTGACGCCGCCCGGGTAATGCAGCGCGCAGGCGCGGTCGTATTCCGCCGGGATCGCGGCCAGATCGGCGGCCATGATCCGCCCGAGAAGGTCGGCGAGCCGCCCGCCCCAGGGGTCGTCGTTGCCGCGCCCGGCATAGGGCCCTTCGCGGTCCGTCTCGGGCGTCAGCGGCCGGGTGGCGGCCTCCGCGCCGCCCTCGCGCGCGATGAGGTCGGCGGCGTAGTCGCGCGGGTCCCAGCCCATCTGGCGCACGATGGCGCCCTGGTCGCGGATCAGCCACTCGTCGTCGATCGCGTTGTCCTTCGCGTGGCAATCCGCGATGATCCGGTAGGCGAGCCTGCGGCCCGTCGCCTTGCC
>NZ_JBQLZP010000212.1:0-12326 GCF_052168335.1 Roseicyclus sp.
CGGCATGCGTTCGATCACGGGTTGCGCCACCGCCCGCTCGGCGGCCTGCGCGAAGAGCCTGGCCACCGTCTCGGCGTCGCGGATGCAGCGGAGCGCGGGCTCCGTGTGCTTCATCCGCCACGGGCGCACATGCGGCCAGGTCATGAGGTAGGAAAGGCGGAGGCCGCCCGGCTCCTGCTCCATCTCGAGCGCGATGGTGCCGGTGCCGTCCCGCCGCAGCGCGAGGTTCGCGTTGCGGATCTTCCGGAACGGCAGATTGAGCGTCATCGTCAGCGCCGCACCGATCCGCATGGCGACCCGGCGGTTGGTGACCGTGTAGACGGTCGCCTTGGCCTGCACGACCCCCACGAGAAGCAGGAGAACGCAGACGATGGCGCCCAGGACCAGGAAGAACGAGGCCGCGGTCGCGCTCTCGGTCCAGGTCTCGGTGGCGGCACCCGCGACCGTCCTCCAGGCGAAGAGGAAGGCGAAGTAGCCCGCGACCCACCAGAAGCTCAGCGCCTCGCGGGTCAGGGCCCACCAGTGGGGCTGTCCCTGCCAGAGGATGTGCTCACCCTCCGGCAGGTTCTCGGGAAGTCCACGGACGGGCTCGGTCTGAAAGTCGTCGTGGTCGTGCATCGGTCGGTCCTCCTTGGTCGTCTCGAACCGCCGCTCAGAGCAGCGGTTCGACGCGGTCCTGCGCGGCGTAGAGGATGCCGCCGCCGTAGTAGGCGGAGATCTTCTCTTCCTCGAGCTTGGTCACCTGGTTCGGCGACTTGGTGACGGGCACGCCGCCGAAGTGCTTGCCGAAGATCGAGTTGACCTTCACCCGGTTCGACAGGATCCAGCAGAACTGGATCGGCACCAGACGGGCACCGCCGCCATGGGCCTCGTCGAGGTCGATCTCGAGGTAGCGCACGAGCTGCTCGGGCGCGTCGATCCACATGTCCGAGATCGTGCCGACCACCTCGCCGTCACCGGCCACCACCGGCAGGCCGCGCGGATCGCGCCCGGCGCTGACGCGATAGGACTCGGTCTGACCCATCGGCACGATCTTGGGATGGCCGTGGCCGTCGAGTTCGGGGACGTCGGCGCGGGGCGTCCACGCGCCCGGACCGATGCCGTCGGCCAGCGGATCGCCCGTCGGCTCGTAGGGATAGCCGTTGCCGGCGGCCCAGGCGACACGCTCCATCGCGAGGCTCTCGCGGCGGTGGGCGGCCTCGTTCTCGGCCGAGGGGACGACGACCTCGCCGCGGCCATGGGGCAGCACGAAGGTCTTCGCGTTCGGAACGGGGAACGGCCCCTGGTTCGGCGCGGCCGTCCCGTCCTCGTTCTCGAGCGGGTAGCCTTCGCGCATGTTCTCCGTCTGGAGATAGTAGATGAGCAGGGCAAAGAAGATCCAGAACAGCCAGATCGAGAGGCTGGCGAGATCGAAGTTGCCGAAGAATGCGTTTACCATTGCCGTATCCTTTCGGGTCGGGGCTTCATGTTGGCAGGTCGGCGAGCCCGATCCTGCCCGTCGCCCCGTTGCGGTTGGTCGTTGCGGTCCTGACGAGGGGGCCGAGGGCCACCAGCGTCATGAAGAGAAGAAGAATCTCGAGGTGGTAGACGACCGAGTAGCCGGTCGCCGGGTTGGCCAGCGCCTCGCCGAGCTGTCCGCTCTGGGCCAGCCCGTTCACGGTGTCGCGGATGCCGCCGCCGATGGCGGTCGAGAGGCCCGCCGCCGTCGCCTGCGCCGCGCCCCAGGCGCCGAGCGCGAGGCCCCGCCCGGCCTTGCCCGCGGTCGGCATGGTCATCGCCGCCGTCAGCGTCGCGACCGAGAAGAGCCCGCCGCCGAAGCCGATCAGGCAGGCGCCCGCGAAGAAGAGCTCCGTCGACGCCCAGGGGTTCGCGAAGATCACCGCCGAGAAGGCCGCGAGACCCGCGAGGATGCCGCGGCCCGCCATGCGGTAGGGGTTGATCCCCGCAGCCAGCCAGCGCGCGGCGAGCGCGAAGCCGACGAGCGCGCCGGTGGCCCAGGTCGCGGTGAGGAGCGTGGTGGACGAAACCGAGAGACCGAGGATCTCGCCGCCATAGGGCTCGAGCAGCACGTCCTGCATGTTGAAGGCCATGGTGCCGAGGAACACGACCGCCAGAAGACGACCGGCGCTGCCGCCGCTGGCGTAGTCGGCCCAGGCGTCGGCGAAGGAGGGTCCTTCCTCCTCACGCTCGGCCCGGGACATCGGGCGCACGCGCTCCTGCTTCCAGAGCGCGATCACGTTCAGCACGACGGTGACGACGGCGGTGCCCTGGATCACCTGGATCAGCTCGATCGGCGTGAATTCCCGCAGGAGCCAGCCGATCACGATGGCCGAGCCGCCCATGCCGACGAGGAACATCACGTAGAGCAGCGCCACGACCCGCGGCCGCGTCTCGTCCGTCGCACGGTCGGCGGCCAGCGCGAGGCCCGCGGTCTGGGTCATGTGCATCCCGATGCCGGTCATCAGGAACGCGATCCCGGCCAGGAGCTCTCCCGCGAAGGGGATGTCGTAGCGGACCTGCGTGACCTCGCCGCCCAGGACGAGCAGCGCCGCGGGCATGATGGCAAGGCCGCCGAACTGCCAGAGCGTGCCGAACCAGAGGTAGGGAATGCGCTTCCAGCCGATGGCGGAGCGGTAGGTGTCGGACTTGAACCCGAGGAGCGCGCGGAACGGCGCGATCAGGACCGGCAGCGCGACCATCGAGGCCACGAGGAAGGCCGGAACCTGAAGCTCCACGATCATCACGCGGTTGAGCGTGCCGAGCAGCATCACCGCCGCCATGCCGACGGACACCTGGAACAGGCTCAGCCGCAGGAGCTGGCTCAGCGGAAAGTCGTCGCTGGCCGCGTCCGCGAAGGGCAGGTAGGCGATGGAGATGCGCTTCAGCAGGTTTCTCATGCCCGGTACTCCAGGCAGGTCGAGATGTAGAAGCCGCGCGAGACGCGACCGACCTCGGAAACGGAGCCTGTCGCGCCGTGCAGGGCCGTCTCGCGGGCGATGCGGCGGGGCGAATGCGGGATCATCGTGGGCGAGCGGTCGGAGCGCGGGAAGAGCTTGCCGGCCGCGAAGAAGGTCATCAGGAACGGCGTGCGCGGGGCGACCGTGAAGACGATCGAGGTCGAGACCCGCTCGGCCAGGTGCGCGATGGCGCGGCCGAGGTCGGGCGCCTCGTAGTAGATCATCGAATCCATCGCCATGACGTGGTCGAAGCGGCCGAGCTCGTCCGACAGCATGTCGCCCGCGGTGAAGGTGATCCGGGAATGCAGCGCCTCGGGGATGCGCCGCCTCGCGATGTCGACGAGCTGGGGCGAGATGTCGATGGCCACGTCCTCGGCCCCGCGGCGGGCGAGCTCCTCGGTCATCGTCCCCGTGCCGCAGCCCGCGTCGAGCACGCGGGCGCCGCCCAGGTCCTCGGGCAGGCGGGAGAGCATGATCGCGCGCATCCGGTCGCGCCCCTCGCGCACCGTCTGGCGGATGCCGGAGACGGGCGCGTCGGAGGTCAGCCGCTCCCACGTCGTCGTGGCGGTCCGGTCGAAATACTCCTCGACCCGGTCGCGCGTGGCGCCGTATGTGGGCGTTCCCACCATCAGTCGAACCCCAGGAGTTCGAAGATCTCGCGGTCCTCGAGCGGTGCGGGCGCGAGCGGATCGGTCCCGGCATAGAGCGTCTCGGCCAGCCGGATGTACTCCTTCCGGCACTGCACGATGTCCTCGTCGTCGGGCATCTCGAAGAGCGTCTTCTTCTTCAGCCGCGAGCGGCGGATCGCGTCGACGTCCGGCATGTGCGCGATGCGCCTGAAGCCGACGGTCTCGCAGTAGCGGTCGACCTCGTCGGTGTCCTTCGAACGGTTGGCGACGCAGCCCGCGAGGCGGACGTTGTAGTTCTTCGACTTGGCCTGCACGGCGGCGATGATGCGGTTCATCGCGTAGATCGAGTCGAAGTCGTTGGCGGTCACGATCACGGCGCGGTCGGCGTGCTGGAGCGGTGCGGCGAAGCCGCCGCAGACCACGTCGCCGAGCACGTCGAAGATCACCACATCGGTGTCTTCCAGCAGGTGATGCTGCTTCAGGAGCTTCACCGTCTGCCCCACGACGTAACCGCCGCAGCCGGTGCCCGCCGGCGGGCCGCCCGCCTCGATGCACATGACGCCGTTGTAGCCCTCGGTCACGAAGTCCTCGGGGCGCAGTTCCTCGGCATGGAAATCAACCTCCTTGAGGATGTCGATGACGGTGGGCTGCAGATGCCCGGTCAGCGTGAAGGTGCTGTCGTGCTTGGGATCGCAACCGATCTGGAGGACCTTGTGGCCGAGCTTTGAGAAGGCGACCGACAGGTTGGACGAGGTGGTCGACTTGCCGATCCCGCCCTTGCCGTAGACCGAGAACACCTTGGCCCCCTCGATCTTCATGGAGGCGTCCTGGTGCACCTGGACCGAGCCCTCTCCGTCCTCGCCCTTCCTGAGGACGGGCGGCGCGCCGAGGGCCCGCTTCTCGAGGCCGGCGGCCTCGCGCATGGCGGCGCGGGCGGCGGGGGGTTGTCTTTCGTCCAGCATCGGATCCGGTCCTTCCTATTCGGCGGCCATGCCCGGGGTGAGACCCTCGAGCCTGTCCTCGAGCTCGTCCGCGCCAGCCTGAAGCGCGGCGAGGGTTGCCTCGTCGGGTTGCCAGTAGTTGCGCTCGAAGGCCTCGAGCAGGCGGTTGGCCATGCGGGCGGAGGCCTGCGGGTTCAGCTCCGCCATGCGGCGGCGCATGTCCTCGTCGAGCACGAAGGTCTCGCTGAGGCGCTGGTAGACCCAGGGCTCGACCTGCCCCGTGGTGGCCGACCATCCCAGCGTGTTCGTCACCTGCGCCTCGATCTGGCGCACGCCCTCGTGGCCGTGCTTCAGGAGGCCCTCGAACCACTTGGGGTTCAGGCTCCGCGAGCGGGTTTCCAGCGCGACCTGCTCCTGGAGCGTGCGCACCTTGCCCTCGCCGCGGGTCTGGTCGCCGATGTAGACCGGCGCTTCCTTGCCGCCCTTGGCGCGCTTCACCGCGCGGGAGATGCCGCCGAGCGTGTCGAAGTAATGGTCGACCGTGGTGACGCCCAGTTCGACGCTCTCGAGGTTCTGGTAGGCGAGGTCCACGTCCTTCAGCGCGCGCTGGAGCAGGCCCGCGTTCTTCTTCGCCTTGCCGTCGCGGCCGTAGGCGAAGGACTTCCGCGCCTCGTAGGCATCGGCGAGCTCATCCTCCTCGCCCCAGGCGCCGCTGTCGACGAGCTGGTTGACGTTCGAGCCGTAGGCGCCCTCGGCGTTGGAGAAGACGCGCAGGCTCGCCTCCTCCATGCCGCAGCCCATCTTCTCGGCGTAGTCGAGCGCGTGGGCGCGGACGAAGTTCATCTCCACCGGCTCGTCGGCCGTGGCGGCCTTCCACGCGGCCTCGGCCAGCATCCGGGTCTGGAGCGGCAGGAGATCGCGGAAGATGCCCGAAAGCGTCATCACCACGTCGATCCGCGGTCGCCCGAGTTCCGACAGCGGAACCAGGTCCGCACCGCAGAGCCGCCCGTAACCGTCGAAGCGGGGCCGCGCGCCCATCAGCGCCAGCGCCTGGGAGATCGGGCCGCCGTCCGACTTGATGTTGTCCGAGCCCCAGAGCACCAGCGCCACCGACCGCGGCATCTCGCCCGCCGCCTCGATCAGCCGCTGCGCCTGCTTCGCGCCGTCCTGCAGCGCGAAGGCCGTGGGCATCCGGAACGGGTCGAAGGCGTGGATGTTGCGGCCCGTCGGCAGAACCTCGGGCGAGCGGATCAGGTCGCCACCCGGCACAGGCTCGATGTAGCGGGCCGAGAGCGCGCGCATCAGGCCGTCGAGCTCGCGGTTGTCGCGGAGGAGGTCCGCGACCCGCGCCTTGGTCTCGGGGTCGGTCTCGGCCATGACGCGCAGGTGCTCCTGCAACTCGGCCTCGCCGATGGGACGGCCCACCACGTGCAGCCCGTCGGGGATCAGCGCGTCCTCGGTCTCGAGCAGCGTCAGCCACAGCCGATCCGGGTTCCGCTCGGCCAGGTCCACCGCCTCGGCCTGCGTCGCGATCAGCGCCGACAGCTCCTCGCGCTCGGGCGCGTCGGGGGCGAGCGCGCGCCAGCGGCTGAGCGAATCCTTCAGCTCCTGCAAGCCCTTGTAGAGGCCGGCGGAGGCCAGCGGCGGCGTCAGGTGCGTGATCGTCACCGCGTTCGAGCGCCGCTTGGCCAGCGTCGCCTCCGAGGGGTTGTTGGAGGCATAGAGATAGACGTTCGGCACCTCGCCGATCAGCCGGTCGGGCCAGTCCCGCGCGCCCAGGCCCGCCTGCTTGCCCGGCATGAACTCCAGCGCGCCATGCATCCCGAAGTGCAACAGCACGTCCGCCTGGTAGGTGTTCCGCAGCCAGAGGTAGAACTGCGTGAAGGCATGCGTCGGCGCGAAGCCGCGCTCGAACAGCAGGCGCATCGGGTCGCCCTCGTAACCGAAGGTCGGCTGCACGCCCACGAAGACCTTGCCGAAGTGCTGGCCGAGCACGAAGATCCCGCGCCCGTCCGACTGGACCTTGCCCGGCGCGGGGCCCCAGACGCTCTCGATGGCCTTCAGGGGCGGCGTGAAGCGCACGATCGTGTCGGCGTCCACATGGGCCGCGACGTTCGCTTCCTGCCCGTACTGGCGCGCATTGCCGTTGAGGACCGCGTGGCGCAGGTCGTCGACCGAGGCCGGAGGCGCCACGTCGTAGCCCTCGGCCTTCAGCCGGTGCAGCGTGTTGAACAGGCTCTCGAAGACGCTGAGATAGGCCGCCGTCCCGATGGCGCCCGCGTTCGGCGGAAAGCCGAAGAGGACGATCCCCACCTTCTTCTCGGCATTGGCCTTGCGCCGCAGGAGGGCGAGGCGCCGCGTCTTCTCCACCAGGCTGTCGATCCGCTCGAGGCAGGGCGCCATGGCCTTGCTGTCCGAGGCGCGCGGGCAGGCATGCGAGCAGCCCTGGCAGCCCTCCGCCCCGTGCCGCCCGCCGAAGACGGTGGGGTTGGTGGCGCCGTCGATCTCGGGCAGCGCGACCAGCATCGTGGTCTCGACCGGGCCGAGCCCGCCCTCGGACGAGGCCCACTGGCCGAGCGTCTGGAACTCGATCGGATGCGCGGCGATGTAGGGCACGTCTAGGCCCTTCAGAACCTCCACCGCCGCCGCGCTGTCGTTGTAGGCGGGCCCCCCGATCAGGCTGAACCCCGTCAGCGAGACCAGCGCGTCGATGCGCCCGCCCGCGAAGTACGCGGCGATGGCGGGCCGCCCGTCGAGCCCGCCCGCGAAGGCCGGGATGACGGCGAGGCCGGCGGCCTGCATCCGCCGGATGACGCCGTCGTAATGGCCGGTATCCGAGGCGAGCACGTAGCCCCGCATCATCAGGAGGCCGACGGTCGCGACCGGGTTCTCCGGGTTCGGCAGGTCGGCCGCGTCGGTCACGATCCGGTGGCCCGGCAGGTCCGGGTGGTAGAGCCCCACGTCCGGATAGTCGATCGGCGCCTCGGCGCGCGCGCCCCGGAAGGCCTTCTCGCGCGCGTAGCTGCCGACGAGGAAGCGCACCATCTGCTCGACGTTGTCGTCCGACCCGCCGAGCCAGTACTGCATGGTCAGGAACCAGGCGCGGAGGTCCTGCGCCTTGCCCGGAATGAAGCGCAGGATCTTCGGCAGGCGGCGGAGAAGCTTCATCTGCTTCTCGCCGGACTGCGCCGAGGGCTCCTTCGAGCCGCGCAGCTTCTTGAGGAGCTTCATCGGCCCGGACGCGGGCTTCATCATGTCGAGCTCGCCCATCTTCGTGAGCGAGACGACCTCCTTGGCGGAGATGACGCCGATCATCGCGTCGCAGGCGTCGCGGCGCGCGCGCAGCTCCGGCAGGATCGCCCGGATATGCTCCTCGATGAAGAGGAGGTTCGCCACGACGATGTCGCCATGCCGGACGGCGATCCGCGCCTCCTCCAGCGCGGCGGGGTTCTCGGCCCATTCCGCGGCGGCGTGGACCGAGACGGCGAGGCCCGGGAACTCGGCCGCGAGGCGCGCGCTCACGCGCGCCGCCGGACCCGCCGCGTGGCTGTCCAGCGTCACGATCACGACCCGGTAGCCGGGGATATGGTCGCCGTCACCGCGCAAAGTGGGCCTTCGCCTCGTAGAGGGTGTCGATGCTGATCTCGGTGACGCCGCGCTCGGCGGCGTATTTCTCGGTGTTCCGGCGCGCCTTGCCGCGCACGAAGAAGGGAATCTTCTTCAGCTCCCGCTCGGCGTCGGCGAGCCAGACCGTGACGTCCGAACCGGTCCCGGCGGGCGCCTCGGCCGGGGCTTCCGCGACCGGCCCCCCGTTCATCTTTCCCGAAATACGCTCTTCGGGAGCGACCTCGGCCACGGGCGCCTCGGTCGCCGGGACGGCGCGCGGGGCGTGGCCGCCGTGATGGCTCGCGCCCGCGTCGTCGTGGAACTCGAAATCCTCGCGGAACATGGCGAGGAGGTGCTCCTCCAGCCCCATCACCAGCGGGTGTATCCAGGTGTCGAAGATCACGTTCGCGCCTTCCCAGCCCATCTGGGGCGAGTAGCGCGCGGGGAAGTCCTGAACGTGGACGGGCGCGGAGATGACGGCGCAGGGGATGCCGAGGCGCTTGCCGATGTGGCGCTCCATCTGCGTGCCGAGGATCATCTCGGGCGCGGCCTCCTCGATGGCCTTCTCGACCTCGAGATAGTCGTCGGTGATCAGCGCCTCGAGGCCGTACTCCTTCGCCAGCGCCCGGATCGGCCGCGCGAATTCCCGGTTGTAGCAGCCGAGACCGACGACCTCGAAGCCCATCTCGTCCCGCGCGATCCGCGCCGCCGTCGTCACGTGCGTCGCGTCGCCGAAGAGGAACACGCGCTTGCCGGTCAGGTAGGTCGAGTCGACCGACTTCGACCACCAGGGCTGGCGCAGGCGGGAGAGGTCCTTTTTCGGCTCTACACCGCAGATCCGAGCCACCTCGGCGACGAAGTCGTGCGTCGCGCCGACGCCGATCGGAACCGTCTTCGTGTAGGGGATGCCGAGCGTCCGCTCCATGTGGCGGGCGGCGGTCTCGGCATGTTCGGGGTACATCAGCACGTTGACATGCGCCGCGCCGAGGCGGGTCAGGTCGTGCGGCGTCGCGTCGAAGGGCGCGACGACATTGATGCCGATGCCCATCTCGTAGAGCAGGCCCTTCACCTCCTCGATGTCGTCGCGGTGGCGGAAGCCGAGCGCCAGCGGCCCGATCAGGTTGGCCGTCACCTCCGGCGTCTTCTCCACCGGGTGGGCGAGCGCCTTGACGAGCTGGTAGAAGGTCTCGTCGGTGCCGAAGTTCTCCTTCCGCTGGTAGGAGGGCAGCTCCAGCGCGACGACGGGAACGGGAATGTCCATCGTCTCGGCCAGCCCGCCGGGATCGTCCTGGATCAGCTCCGCCGTGCACGACGCGCCGACGATCAGCGCCTGGGGGCGGAACCGGTCATAGGCGTCCTGGCAGGTCTTCTTGAAGATGCCGGCAGTGTCCTCGCCGAGATCGCGGCCCTCGAAGGTCGTGTAGGTGACAGGCGGGCGGTGGTTGCGCCGCTCGATCATCGTGAAGAGGAGGTCCGCGTAGGTGTCGCCCTGGGGAGCGTGCAGCACGTAGTGCAGCCCCTTCATGGCGGTCGCGACTCGCATGGCGCCGACATGGGGCGGGCCCTCGTATGTCCAGACGGTGAGCTTCATTCCGCGGCCTCCAGCTTGAGGAGGTCGCGGCGGCGGAGCGGGCGCGAGAAGAGCCCGGCGAGATCGCCCGCCTGGTCGTAGAAATGGACCGGCGTGAAGACGAGCTCGATGGCCCATTTCGTCGTCAGCCCCTCCGCCTCGAGCGGGTTGGCGAGGCCGAGTCCGCAGACGGTGAGGTCGGGGCGCGCGGCGCGGACGCGGTCGAGCTGGAGATCCACGTCCTGGCCTTCCGAGATGGTCGGGCCCTCGGGGATGAGGTCGAGGTCGGGACCGACGAGGCCCTTGTGGATGTAGGGCTGGCCGATCTCGATCGCCTCCATGCCGCATTCGCGGACGAGGAAGCGCGCCAGCGGGATCTCGAGCTGGCTGTCGGGCATGAAGAAGATCGACCTGCCGCGCAGATGCGCAGAGGCATTTGCGATAGCGGTGCGCGCGCGGGCGCGCGGCGCGGCGGTCACCGCCTCGAAGGTGGCGTCGTCGACGCCGAACTCGTCGGCGATGGCGCGCAGCCAGAGGGTCGTGCCCTCCTCGCCGAAGGGGAAAGGCGCCTGGATCATGCGCGCGCCCCGCCGCTCGAGCGCCGCGGCGGTGTCGCCGAGGAAGGGCTGGAGGCAGGCGAAGACGGTGTTCGGCCCGACGCCGGGTGCCTCGGCGCTGCGCGGTGCGGGCAGGACGCGGATCGGGCCGACGCCCATCTTGGTCAGGAGCGACACGGCCTGGTCCTCGACCACGTCCGGCAGCGCGCCGACGAGGAGCAGCTCGCGCGCCTGCGTCTCGGGGAGGACCGGCACCATCGAGGCGAGGCAGGCATCCTCGCCCTGGGTGAAGGTCGTCTCGATGCCGGAACCCGAGTAGTTCAGGACGCGGACGTGCGGCGCATGGATCTGGGTCAGCCGCTCGGCCGCGCGGGCGAGGTCGAGCTTGATGACCTCCGAGGGGCAGGAGCCGACGAGGAAGAGCTGCCGGATGTCGGGGCGGCGCGAGAGGAGCCTCGCCACCTCGCGGTCGAGCTCCTCGTGGGCGTCGGCCATGCCGGCGAGATCGCCCTCCTCGAGGATGGCGGTGCCGAAGCGCGGCTCGGCGAAGATCATGACGCCCGCGGCCGATTGCAGGAGATGCGCGCAGGTGCGCGAGCCGACGACCAGGAAGAACGCGTCCTGCATCTTGCGGTGGAGCCAGATGATGCCGGTCAGGCCGCAGAAGACCTCACGCTGGCCGCGCTCCTTCAGGACGGGAGCGTCGCGGCAGGTGGCCGCCTTGACGGGTGCGGGCTGGTTCACGTCCGGCCCTCCGCCTCGAGGCGCGCCATGCGGAGCTTCCACAGGAACTGTCCGGCGTTGACGACGTAGGCCGCGTAGGCCGCGAGCGCGATCCACATCTGCTGGTCGTGCGGCCAGCCGTCGAGGAGCGCCCAGACATAGGTGAGGTGCAGCGCGATGACGGCGAAGCTGAACACGTCCTCCCAGAAGAACGCGGGCGCGAAGAGGTACTGGCCGAAGACCACCTTCTCCCAGATCGCGCCGGTGACCATGATGGTCAGCAGGATCGCGGTCTTGAGGACGATCGAGACCGTCGCGGCGTCATAGCCGTTCCCCGTCCACATGAAGCGCAGGACGAGGGCGACGGAGACGAGGAAGACGAGGAACTGCACCGGGGCCAGGACGCCCTGCACCGTGGTCCAGATCGTGGCGTCGCGGCGGGCGCGTTCCTCGGGTGTGTAAAGCTGCCTTGACGGAGCTTGTGTCAGGGTCTCGCTCGCCATGAATGTCACGATTCCTTTGGTCTGTAGACGGAATCTGGACCCAATGCACCAGAGTGTCAATCAAAACTTACACTCTTTCGGGTGTCCCGGATTGACAGTCGGGGGGTGTGATCTGCCCTGCCCGGGCTTGAAAAAAAGGGGTTTCAGGCCCAAGTTGAGGCGTGGAACCGGATCGGACGACGGGTCGTTGGCCCCTGTGTCAATTTCCTTTGACAGGGTGGGCCGAATGCCAGAGTATGGAGGAAACGCATTGCACACGATCCTGCGCTGGACTGCAGAATGACGACGGACGTGAGCAAAACGCGGTGCATCAGCATGAACATCGATACCAAAGGCCAGACAGACGCCGTCGCCGGGGTGGGGGATGCCGAGATCGCGCGTCTCGCGGCCCGTGCCATCGCCGTCCTCCTGAGGGAGCGCGACACGCAGCGCGCCACCGTCGAGGCGCGGCTGATGCTTCTCTGCGACGCCTTCCTGTCCGAGCGGGACGAGACCCGGCACGCGGTTCTCGGCCGGATGCGCCGCGACGGCATTCCGGTGGATGACCTCGTCGACCTCGTGCTGCCCGAGGTTGCGCGCTTCATGGGGCGTCGCTGGGCCGAGGACGACATCAGCTTCGCGGACGTCACCATCGGCGCCGCCCGCCTGCAGGAGACCGTCCGCCTGCTGACCAAGGGATGCGGCCGCGAGGAGGAGCGTCACGACACGGTGGACGGCACCCGGCCCAGGATGCGCAAGCCGGCCAGGCGCGTGCTTCTCGTCGTTCCGCGGCCCGAACATCACACGCTGGGCGTATTCGTGGTCGCCGATCAGTTGCGCAGACGGGGCTACGAAACGGAC
>NZ_JBQLZP010000213.1:0-2472 GCF_052168335.1 Roseicyclus sp.
ATGACCCAGAGAAGTGCTGTGCCGAAAGGCTCGTCCCGGAGGGTGGAGAGCGCGGTGGTCGTGCCCTCGGCGTTGCCGCCGGTCCAGGCCGACCAGACGGCGATGCCGCCCACGACCGCGTAGACGAGACCGCGCGCGGCATAGCCCGCCCGCATCACAGGCATGACCCAGTCGAGGTTCCGTTCCGCCATCTCGCGCCTCCTTCCGCTGCAAGGCATCAGCGCGAAACGGAGGGCGTTTGTTCCCGTGGCGTCAGATCCAGTCGAGGTTGACGCGCGTGACGGGATGCGCGGCGGCGACCGCCTCGCGCAGCGCGGCGAACCTCGGGCGGAGGTCGCGGAACTTGTTCTCGTGCGTCTCGGCGACCGTCAGCCGCACGAGGTCGAAGAGCCCCTCCGCCTGCATGTGCTCGAGCAGGTCGAGTTCCGCCCCCTCGATGTCGAGCTTGAGGAAGGCCACCTCGCCCGCCTCGCCCGCCGCCTGCCGCAGCATCGCGGGCAGCGCGATCATCGGCACCTCCAGCGCGTTCTCTTCGTCGATCATCCGCCCGCCCGAGACGATCGTGGACTTGACCGAGGCGCCCTTGGGGTTCTCGCCGAAATTCGACGCACGCATCAGCCGCACGGACCCCTCCGCCACCCCCACGGCGACGTTGTGGAGGATCACGTTGTCCATGCCCGCCACCCGCTCAGAGAGCCGCGCGAAGGCGTAGGGGTCGGGCTCGAAGGCGTGGACGGTGGCGCCGGTCGCGGCCAGAGGGGCGGTGACGTCGCCCACGTTCGCGCCGCAGTCGAAGACGACGTCGCCGGGCTTCAGCATGGAGAGCACGCCCTGAAGCAGGCCCATCGCGAAGCGCGCCCGCTCGTTCCGGGCCTGTCGCCGAAGGAGCTTCTCGTGCGCGGCCTTGAGTGCCTCCAGCTCTTCCTCGGCGCCACTCATCCGCTACTCCAGCGATCCGTTGAGCTGCTGCCAGGCATAGCCGCGCCCGTCGGGGTAGAGCGCGATCACCCGGTCGACGCCGCGGTGGACCTCGCGCACGGAGAGGACGGCGCGCGCCTCGCCCGCCGCGAGCGCATCCGCGATTGCGCCCGCGTCGAAGCACTCGAACCAGCCGGGCGCGACGAGCGGCGTGGGCGCTTCGTAGGACGCGCCCCGGGCGGCGGCCTCCATGCCCGCGTCGTCGAGCGTGAAGCAGGCGCGGTAGCGCACCGGCGAGGTGGTGGCGTCGATCCCCTCGAACGCGGTCGGGTTCAGCGGATGCGTCGTCCCGTCGGGCGCCATGGCCACGAGGTCCGCCGCCTCCACCGGCGCGTAGTAGGCGCGCGTCTGGAACCACCATTGCGCGCCCGCGAAGGCCGCCGTGACGCCGAGGATGGCGAGGACGAGCCAGCGGCCCGAGGTCATGCGGAGGCATCCTCCGGCGTCCAGCCCCCCGCCTCGGTCGCGACGAAGGCGTCGGCGCAGAGCCTGGCGAGCGCGCGGACCCGCCCGATATAGGCTTGCCGCTCCGTCACCGAGATCACGCCGCGCGCGTCGAGCAGGTTGAAGAGGTGGCTCGCCTTGATGCACTGGTCGTAGGCGGGATGCGCCAGCACGATGCGCTTGCCCGTCCGGGGATCGTCGTGCGGCTGGTCGAGGAGGCGCTTGCACTCGGCCTCGGCGTCCTCGAAGTGGCGGAGCAGCATCGAGGTCTCGGCCGCGTCGAAGTTGTGGCGCGAATACTCCTCCTCCGTCTGGCGGAAGACGTCGCCGTAACTCAGCGCGATGGGCGTCTGCGGGTCGTTGTAGGGCATGTCCATGACGTGATCGATGCCGAGCACGTACATCGCCAGCCGCTCGAGCCCGTAGGTCAGCTCTCCCGAGACCGGGTGGCAATCGTGGCCGCCGACCTGCTGGAAATAGGTGAACTGCGAGACCTCCATCCCGTCGCACCAGACCTCCCAGCCGAGGCCCCAGGCGCCCAGCGTCGGGCTCTCCCAGTCGTCCTCGACGAAGCGGATGTCGTGGAGGCTCGCGTCGATCCCGATGGCCTCCAGCGAGCCGAGATACAGGTCCTGAAGGTCCGGCGGGCTCGGCTTTATCAGCACCTGGAACTGGTAGTAGTGCTGGAGCCGGTTGGGGTTCTCGCCATAGCGCCCGTCCGTGGGGCGGCGCGACGGCTGCACGTAGGCCGCCGCCCAGGGCCGCGTGCCGAGCGAGCGGAGCGTCGTCGCCGGGTGGAAGGTGCCCGCACCCACCTCCATGTCGTAGGGCTGGAGCACCGCGCAGCCCTTGGCGGCCCAGTAGGCCTGGAGCCGCAGGATGATCTCCTGGAAGCTGCGGGGCTTGGCGATGCTGGTCTCGGTCATCGGGGCGTGTCCCTCGGCGGCGCGTGGCGTCGGCGCCTCCTTAGGGCGCGTCCCGCATGGGGTCAATCGCGCCGCCCGCCGGGCGATGGTCGCAGACGTGTCACAACCCCGCGCGTCCGTGGCT
>NZ_JBQLZP010000214.1:0-3342 GCF_052168335.1 Roseicyclus sp.
GGGGCCGACGCCTGCGCCGGCCGCCGGCGCGTCCCGCAGGCCGCCGGAGCCGCGCGATGCTCCCGAGACCCGTCCGGACCGCGCCGCGGGCCTCCCGAGCGCGAGAAGCCCCCTTGCCCAGCCGGACCGGAGCGCAGCATCCTGCGCATGCCCCTCCGATCCGGCGACAGGCCCATGACCCCCACCGACGCCCTCGCCACGCTCCGCGCCCGGGCCGACCCGGCCCGCGCCGCCGAGATGGCCGCCTATCACAAGCAGACGCGCGAGGTTCTGGGCCTCTCCAACGCCCTGACCGGCGCGTTGGCCGAGACCTGGCGCAAATCCCTCGACCAGCCCGGGCTCGTCGCGTTGGCGCAAGGCCTCTGGGCCAGCGACGTCTTCGAGGCGCGGATCGCGGCGGGAAAGCTGTTCCTCCAGGCGCGCATCCGCCCCGACGATGCCCCGGCCTGGGACTGCCTCGCGGGCTTCGTGCCGGATTTCGACGGCTGGGCCATCGCCGACGCCGTGGCGCAGTCGGGGGCCAAACGCGTCGCCGCCCGGCCCGGGCGGCTCGACGAGATCGAGGCCTGGGTGGTGTCGGACCACATGTGGACGCGGCGCGCGGCGCTCGTCTTCACCCTGCCCTTCACGAAATCGCGCCACCCCGGGCCCGCCGAGGAGGCCGCCCGCGACCGCGTCCTCGGCTGGTGCGCGGCCTTGGCGGCGGACCGCGACTGGTTCATCCAGAAGGCGGTCGCCTGGTGGGTGCGCGACCTCTCGCGCAAGGACCCGGCCCGCGCCCGGAGCTTCCTCGCGGAGCATGGCGACCGGCTGAAACCCTGGGCGCGGCGCGAGGCGGCACGGCACCTCGGGACCGAGCCGCCCCCGCAACCCTAGAACCACCCGGCGCCCATTCGCCGGACCGGCGTGTCTCCTCGCCCCGGTTCGGACACGGGAGGCCCGCGAGGCGGGCGGCACCCCGCGCGCCGGTCGCCGGAGGGGCGTGCGGCGGAACCGCGCGCCCGGTGTCCCGAACCTGTCCCGGCGGGGGATCGCCCGCTGCCGATGCCGGGGCGGAGGCCCCCGGAGACCCGCCCGTCCCTGGCTCCGGGCGCGACATGCACGCTGCGCGCCCGGACCAGGCGGGGCGCGCGCCCCCGGGCCTCTCCGCAGCGCCGTCACCCCGTCCCTCTTGGCGCAGGAGTCGAGGGGCGACCAACCCCGCCCGGACGTGCCGGTCGCGGAACGGCAAGCCGCCGCACCTCTCGCGTGGAGGGTTTGGCGCCGACCTCTGCCCGGGCACGCCCCTCCCGCCCTTCATCTTTCCGCAAATACGCAAGGGGGAGCGCGAGGGGGCGACGCCCCCTCGCATCGGTCGCCGCGCAGCGCGCGGCGAAACCCCTCAGACAGCAGGCACGCCGCCTGCCAGGATTGTCAGGAACCACTCCCGGTCGATGTTGCCGCCGCAGAGGATCACCGCGACCTTCCGGCCCGCCATGCGCTCCCGCTCCTGCATGAGCGCCGCAAGCGGCGCCGCCCCCGCGCCCTCGGCGAGGTTGTGGGTGTCGGCGTAGCAGGCGCGGATGGCCTCGGCCACCTCGGCGTCCGAGACCGTGAGGATGCGCGCCGCGCCCGTCCCGTAGATGGCGAGCGCCTCGGGCACCGGCACGCGCACCGCCATGCCGTCGGCGAAGGTGCGGGCGCTGTCGGTCGCGACGGGGCGGCCCGCCTCGGCCGAGAGCTTCGCGGTCGGCGCGCCCTCGGAGACGACGCCGATCACCTCGGCCCCGGCCCCCAGCGCGTCGCGGGCGAGGATCGTCCCGCAGATCCCAGAGCCGCAGCCGATCGGCACGTAGACCGCCTCGAGGTCCGGGTGAGCGGAGAAGAGCTCGTAGCCGTAGGTCGCCACGCCGCGCACGAGTTCCTCGTGGAAGGGCGGCACGATGAAGAGCCCCTCCTCCGCCGCGACGCGGTAGGCCTCCTCCCGCGCGGTGTCGAAGTCCTCGCCGAACTCGACGAGTTCCGCCCCGAAGGCGCGCATCGCCGCGTTCTTCTCCGTGGAGTTGCCGCGCGGCACGTAGACCTTCGCGGTCAGCCCGGCCCTCGTCGCCGCCCAGGCCTGGCCCTGCCCGTGGTTGCCGCGCGTCGCGGTGCAGATGCCGCGCACCTCCGGGTGCGTGCGCGTCAGCCAGTCGATGAAGGTCAGCGCGCCCCGCACCTTGAAGGAGCCGGTGGGCGTGTGGTTCTCGTGCTTCACGATCACGCGCGCGCCCGTTCGTTCCGCGAGCAGCGGCCATTCGTGCTGCGGCGTCGGCGGCATCGAGGCCGTGACGAGGGCGTGGGCGGCGGCGAGGTCGTCCTTGGTGAACTGCATCGGGCGCGGGTCTCCTTCCGGCGCGAGCCTCGCGCGCGGTCCTCCGGGTTGCAAGCCCGCTCCTTCGGGTATCCCGCCAGCCGGTCCGGTCCGGCGGGCGTGCCGCCTGCAAGCCCGGTCGGGCGGGCGTTCCGCCTGCAAGCCCGGTCGGGCGGGGGTTCCGCCTGCAAGCCCGGTCGGGCGGGGGTTCCGCTTGCAAGCCCGGTCGGGCGGGCTATGCCGTGGACCGGCAGCAGCGAAGGAGGCAGGCATGGACGTTCTCATCACCGGCGCGAACCGGGGCATCGGCGCGGGGCTGGTCGCGGGCTATCGGGCGCGGGGCGCGGCGGTGATCGCGGCGGCGCGCTCGGGCGGCGACGTGGCGCTCGACGTGACGGACGCGGCCTGCGTGGCGGCGATGGCGCGGGCGCTGGCGGGCCGGGCGATCGGGCTTCTCGTCTGCAACGCCGGCGTCTACGTCGACAAGGGCGAGCGGCTGGAGGACGGGTTCGCGCCCGCGCTCTGGGCCGAGACCTTCGCGGTCAACGTCACCGGCGTCTTCCTGACCGTGCAGGCGCTCCTGCCGAACCTGAGCCTGGCCGAAGCGCCGAAGATCGCCATCGTCTCGAGCCAGATGGGCTCGAACATGCGGGCGAACGGCGGGAGCTACGCCTACCGCGCCTCGAAGGCGGCGGCGACGAACCTCGGGCGGAACCTGGCGAAGGACCTCGCGCCGCGCGGCATCGCGGTGGGCATCTACCATCCGGGCTGGGTCCGGACCGACATGGGCGGCGCGGGCGCCGACATCGCGCTCGAGGAGAGCGTCGCGGGGCTGATGGCGCGCTTCGACGCGCTCGACATGGCCCGGACGGGGGAGTTCCTCGCCTGGGACGGGCGGGAATTCCCGTTCTGAGGCCTCGTTCGGACGGCGGACCGCGCTCCCGAAGGGCGTATTTGAAGAAAGATGAAGATGCCGGCGCGGAGCGATCCGTCGCGCGGCGGTCGGGGCG
>NZ_JBQLZP010000215.1:0-1104 GCF_052168335.1 Roseicyclus sp.
GCGTCCGAGGCGGAGCTCGACTTCGTGCTGCCGGGGGGGGCGGACCGGAAATGGCCGCTGATGGTCGAGACCGCGCAGGGCATCGCGGATGCGCGCGGACGGCCGCTCGTCCATGACGGCAGCACGATCCTGCCCGGGCGCGCGCTCCTGCTGCTGGAGACCGGCCTTGAGCACTGAGCCCTATGCCTGGGGCGCCGTGCCGGCCGGCAACGGGCGCTGGCGCTTCCGCCTCTGGGCGCCGGGGGTCGGGCGTCTGACGTTGCGCCTGGGCACGCGGGAGGTGGCGATGGAGGCCGAGGACGGCGGCTGGTTCTCGACCCTCGCCGAGGCGGTCGAGGGCGAGGCCTATGCCTACCTCCTCCCCGATGGCCGCACCGTTCCCGACCCCGCCGCGCGGCGGCAGGCGGGCGATGTCCACGGCCCATCCCTCCTCACGCCGCCGCGCGCGCCCGCGCCCTGGGCCGGGCGCCCCTGGGAGGAGGCGGCGATCCTCGAGCTGCATGTCGGCACCTTCACCGAAGAAGGCACGTTCCGCGCCGCCATCGGCGAGCTGGACCGCCTCGCAGCACTCGGCATCACGGCGATCGAACTCATGCCGCTCGCGCAGTTCGGCGGCGACCGGGGCTGGGGCTACGACGGCGTCCTGCCCTACTGCCCCCACGGCGTCTACGGCAGTCCCGACGACCTCGCCGCGCTGATCGACGCGGCGCATGAGCGGGGGCTGATGGTCCTCCTCGATGTCGTCTACAACCACTTCGGGCCCGACGGGAACTACCTGCCGGCCTACGCGCCCGCCTTCTTCGACCAGGGGCGCCACACGCCCTGGGGCGCGGGGATCGACTACACACGAGGGCCCGTCCGCCGCTTCTTCATCGAGAACGCGCTCTGCTGGCTGGGTGAGTTCGGCTTCGACGGGCTGCGGCTCGACGCCATAGACCAGATCGCGGACCCTTCCGAACCCGAGCTCCTGGTCGAGCTCGCCCGCGAGGTGCGGACCCGCCTGCCGGGGCGGCACATCCACCTGACGACCGAGGACAACCGCAACGTCACGCACCTGCACGAACGCGAGGGAGGGCGCGTGGCGCTCCATACCGCCGAGTGGAA
>NZ_JBQLZP010000216.1:0-9038 GCF_052168335.1 Roseicyclus sp.
CGGCGCGATGCGTGTCCCGATCTTGCGGTCGGGGTGGCGGGCGGCGAGATGCTGCGCGATGCGCGGCATGGTCATCGTGCCGTTCGACCCGATGAAGCGGTGGCCCACGCTTTCGGGCCGGTGCAGCGCGGCGACATGCATGGCCGAGATGTCGGCCACATCCACCACGCCGAAGCCGATGTCGGGCAGCATCGGGTCCTTTCCGCTCAGGATGCGCTCGATCAGCGCGAGCGAGGTGCCGTAGTGCCGATCGAGCGGTTCGCCCAGCACGAGGGCGGGGTTGATCGCCGTCAGCCGCATCTCCGGGTGGTCCTTCGCGAAGTCCCAGGCCGCGCGTTCGGCCAGCGTCTTCGACTTGTAGTAGGCGGTGGCCTTGGGGTGGTCGGTCCGGCTCCAGTCCTCTTCGGTCAGCGGTCCGGCCTTGTCAGTCGCCTCGATCGCCACGACCGAGGACGTGAGGACGACGCGCGTGACCCCGGCGGCCCGTGCCGCCCGCAGCGCGCGGAGCGTGCCCTCGACGGCGGGGCGGATCACCTGGCTCTCGTCCCTGGGCTGGGACATCGGGAAGGGCGACGCGGTGTGGAGGAGCGCGCCGGTCCCCTCCATCGCCTCGGTCCAGCCCGCGTCGCGGTCGAGGTCGAGCTCCACGAAGCTCAGCCGCTCGAGCGCCGCGGGATCGCTCAGCCGCGGGCGGAGCGCGTCGCGCACCTCGCCGGCGCGCGACATCTTGCGGAGCGAGCCGCGCACCGTGTGCCCCGCCTCGAGGAGGTCGAGGGCGATACGCTTGGCGATGAAGCCGGTGATGCCGGTGAGAACGACGGGATCGGACATGGACGGCCTCCTGATTGTGTCAGGGTTACATCTGGGTGCTCTTCTGACAAAATCAAGATAAATTGTCAGATCGTCAGGGGCGCCTCAGATCTCCGTCTCCGGCCGTTCCCGCACCCAGGCTTCGAAGAGCGGATCGGTCAAGCGCCATTCCTTCTCCCACTGGTCCACGAGGCCCCGCCGCGCGAGCGTGCGGACGTAGCTCTGCCGCGTCTGCGGGATCGGCGCGGCCTCGCCCGTCAGCGCCTCGAACCGCGCGGCGCCGCTCGCGCCGAACGGATCGTGCCCGCGCTCGGCGAGGATGCGGGCCATGGCGCGGTGATGCGGCTGGAGGTCGAGCCAGCGGCGGTCGAACTCGAGGTCTCGGGCGAGCGCGTCGGCCGTGCGCCCGGCGGCCTCGGTCTCGCCGAGATCGCGGAACTGGCCGAGCGTCGTCAGCCAGCGCTGGAACACCATCGGGTTCCCGCCGAACCGCTCGAAGAAGGCGAGCGCGGTGGCCCGGTCCACCTTCCGCTGGAACACGCGGTGGAACACGGCGAGTTGATGGTCCACGAAGTCCGCGTCCAGCGGCGGCAGCGTCAGCGGCGCGGCGAAGCGGTAGAGCGGCGCGTCGCGGGAGGAGAACATGCGGTTCAGCCCGATCTGCGACGAGCCGGTGAAGACCGTCCGCAGCCCCTCGCGCCGACGGTCGAGCGCGGTGCGCAGCCCCGCCATGATCTCGCCGCCGCCGGGCGCGGTCGCAAGCTCCTGCACCTCGTCGAGGAGGAGGAGCGCGGGCTTCTTCGCGTCCGCCATCCGTCCCAGAAGCTCGTCGAGGAGCAGCAGGTCCTCGCCCATCCGCTCGGGGCGGGGCGTGGCGAGGTCGATCTCGACCGCGCCGGGTCCGCCCCTGTCGGGGCCGATGCGCACCTTCACCGGCGGATGGCGCAACCAGTCGGCCACGCGCTCGGCATGGCTGCGGGGGCGGAGCGCCTCGGAACAGGCGTAGATCAGGAGCGGCAGGGGCGCCACCGAGGTCTGCCAGAAGCTCGCGTAGAGCACGCGGTGCCCGTAGCCCTCGGCCGCGTGGTGTCCGAGATCGTGGATCAGGAACTCCGTCTTGCCGGTCCGGCGCGGCCCGAAGAGCGTCATCGCCGCCACCGGCCCGCGCGTCAGCGCCACGAAGGTGTCGTGGGTGAAGGGGATGCGCGGGTAGTGCCAGTCGCTCGCGGACATGAGCCATGATTAGCTGCCTCTGACTAATTAGTCAAAGACGGCTAATTCCGGCTTGCGCGTGTCGTCGGAGAGAAAGCGTCCACGGACGCTTGCCGCCGGTGGCTATCCGAGGAGCCGTCTCGCGATGACCTGCGCCTGGATCTCGGCCGCACCTTCGAAGATGTTGAGGATGCGGGCGTCGCAGAGGATGCGGCTGATCGAGTATTCCAGCGCGAAGCCGTTGCCGCCGTGGATCTGGAGCGCGTTGTCGGCGCAGGCCCAGGCGACGCGGGCGCCCAAGAGCTTTGCCATCCCCGCCTCGAGGTCGCAGCGGCGGTCGTGGTCCTTCTCCCAAGCGGAGAAGTAGGTGAGCTGGCGCGCCACCATGATCTCGACCGCCATCATGGCGAGCTTGCCCGAGACGCGCGGGAAGGCGATCAGCGGCTTGCCGAACTGCTTGCGGTCCTGCGCGTACTGCATGCCGACGTCGAGCGCGGACTGCGCCACGCCGATGGCGCGGGCGGCGGTCTGGATGCGCGCGCTCTCGAAGGTCTGCATGAGCTGCTTGAAGCCCTGCCCCTCCTCGCCGCCGAGCAGGTTTTCGCCCTTCACCTTGAAGTCGTCGAAATTGACCGTGTATTCCTTCATGCCGCGGTAGCCGAGAACCTCGATCTCGCCGCCCGAAATGCCGGGGTCCTGCCAGGGCGCCTCGTCCGTGCCGGGCGTCTTCTCGGCCAGGAACATCGACAGGCCGCGATAGTCGGTGGTGTCGGGGATCGTGCGCGCCAGCAGCGTCATCACATGGGTGCGCGCGGCGTGGGTGATCCAGGTCTTGTTGCCGTTCACGATCCAGTCGCCGTTCGCGTCCTTCACGGCGCGGGTCCGCAGGCTGCCGAGGTCGGAACCGGTGTTGGGCTCGGTGAAGACGGCGGTAGGCAGGATCTCGCCGCTGGCGAGGCCGGGCAGCCACTTCTGCTTCTGCTCCTCGGTGCCGCCCGCGAGGATCAGCTCCGCCGCGATCTCGGACCGCGTGCCGAGCGAACCCACGCCGATATACCCGCGCGACAGTTCCTCCGAGACGACGCACATGGACGCCTTCGACAGGCCGAGCCCGCCGTATTCCTCGGGAATGGTGAGGCCGAAGACGCCCATCTCGGCGAGCTCCCCGATGACCTCCATCGGGATCAGCTCGTCCTTCAGATGCCACTCGTGCGCCTCGGGGATCACGCGATCCAGGCTGTAGCGGCGGAACTGCTCGCGGATCATCTCGAGCTCGTCGTCGAGACCCGTGCGGCCGACGGTGATCTCCGCCGAGCGCTCCTGCATCAGCTCGACGAGGCGGGTGCGCGCAGCCTGCGTGTTGCCGTCGGCCATGAGCGTCGTCACCGGGCCGGTGCAGAGCGACATCACAGCGTCCTGGCCGAGGCCGACGTCCCGCAGGCGGATCATCTCGCCCTGGTTCATCTGGATGCCGCCGACGATCTGGCTGAGGTATTCGCCGAAGGCGATCTGGAGGATCAGCTGCTCCACCTCGCCGAAGCGCCCGTCGGCCTCGAGCCGCCCCGCCCAGGCCTGCATCTGGCGCAGCGCCTCGACATAGGTGGCCAGCCAGGCGAGCCCGTGGGCGGCGGTCTGGTTCTCCTCGAGCAGCGCGCCGGAGATCCGGCCGTCGACGCTCAGTTCCGCGCGCAGGCGTTCCGTCGCGCGTCCGAGCAGCGCCTCGGCCGGCGCAATCGCGGCGCCCGTCAGGTCGAGCAGGTCGGGCAGGATCACGGGGCTCTCGGGCATGGGTTGTCCGTCATGGGCCATGGTCGGTCTCCTTCGCATCGGGCGCGTCTTTCGCGTTCCCGCGGGACTTAGTGCGTTCGCAGGTGCAGCGCAACAAAAATGCCGTGAAATATCGGGCCGCGCACGAAAATGTCGCGTTCATTTTGGCGCTGCAGCGGCTGCGGACGCGGTCTATGACAGCGGGCAAGAGGGACAGCCATGCTGCAAGACACCTTTGACCTGATGCCGCTCTGGGCCTTCGCGGCGGCCTTCGGCATCACGCTCGTCGCCGGATTCGTGAAGGGCGCCATCGGCTTCGCCATGCCGCTCATCATGATCTCGGGGCTGTCGCTGTTCCTCGACCCGCTGGTCGCGGTGGCGGGGATCATCCTGCCCATCGTGATGTCGAACATCCTGCAGACGATGCGCTTCGGTCCCTCCGAGGTGGGCGCAGCGATTCGGGAATACTGGCGCTACATCCTGATCGTCTGCGTCACCATCGTGATCGTCGCGCAGTTCGTCACTCTGGTGACGCCGCAGACCTTCTACCTGATCCTCGGCGTGCCGGTGGTGATCCTGTCGGTCATCCAGCTTCTCGGCGTCCGGTTCCACATCCCGCCGCACCGCAGGACGCTGTCGGAGTGGCTGGTTGGCTTCGTCTCGGGCGCCATCGGGGGCATGACGGGAACATGGGGGCCGCCTACGGTGCTCTACCTCATCGCGCTCGAGACGCCGAAGGCCAAGCAGCTTCTGGTGCAGGGCGTGGTCTACGGGCTCGGCTCGGTCAGCCTGCTCCTCGGGCACCTCCAGTCCGGGGTCCTGAACCTGACGACGGCGCCCTTCTCGGCGGCGCTTCTGCTGCCGGCATGGCTGGGGATGCTGGTGGGCTTCCGGCTGTCGGACCGGCTGAACCCGGAGGTCTTCCGCAAGGTGACGCTGGCCGTCCTGGTGGTCGCGGGTGCGAACCTCGTCCGGCGGGGGGTCTTCGGCTGAGCTTCAGGAGGTGAAGCCCATCTGGCAGGCCGCGATCACCGGCGCCGCCATGTCGGGAGGCACGACCTCGAAGGCGACGTGGAAGAGCTCGCGCTCGCCTGCATGGGCCGCGAAGGTCCAAGTCCCTGTCACCAGCTCCTCCGGCACGTCGAAGGAGAAGCCCGTCAGGCTGAACTCCTCGGGGCCGATCCGGGTTACCCAGCGCTCGACCTCGATCCCGCTTCCGGGGAACGGCGGATGGGTCACGGTGATGGTCACGGGATCGTGCACCGTGCCGTCGGGCGCCCGGCTGAGGACGCCGAAGCCGATGTCGAGCGCGGCGGGAACCACTGTCTGCGCGAAGCGGATCACCGGCAGGTCGGGCACGATGTTGATGACGCCCGAGGCGGTCTCGGGCGCGGCCTCGGTCCGCACCGGCTCCTCCGCGCAGTAGACGCCGAAGACGAGCTCGGCCACGAGGTCCGGATCGACGCGCACCGCCTCGCCCTGCGCAGGGGCGAGCCCCGGCAGAAGCGCAAGGCAGAGGACGGGGAGGACGAGGGCGTGGCGCATGGGGTGTCCCTGACGGGGCCTTGGGAGGTCACGGGCAGTCTATCACCCGCCCGCGTCCGGGCAACGCCGCCGCGTGCCGTCCGGGTCCGGTGCCACAAAAAGGAGAGGGGCCGCCCTTCGGCGACCCCTCCGATCCGTCCCGTGCGCCGTGCGTCAGCCGATCGCGGCCGCCTTCACGTCGTCGGCGATGTAGGGCACGTATTTCGCGAAGTTGTCCGCGAACATGTTCACAAGCTTCTGCGCCTGCCGGTCGTAGGCGGTCTTGTCCGCCCAGGTCTGGCGCGGGTCGAGGAGCATGTCGTCGACGCCGTGGCAGCTCACCGGCACGTCGAAGCCGAAGAACGGGTCCTTGCGGAACTGCCCGGCATTCAGCGACCCGTCGAGCGCGGCCGACAGGAGCGCGCGCGTCGCCGCGATGGGCATCCGGCGTCCCGTGCCGTAGGCGCCGCCCGTCCAGCCGGTGTTCACCAGCCAGCAGGTCGAGCCGTGGCGCGCGATCTTCTCGCGCAGGAGGTTGCCGTAGACCTCGGGGCGGCGCGGCATGAAGGGCGCGCCGAAGCAGGTCGAGAAGGTGGGCTCGGGCTCGGTCACGCCGCGCTCGGTGCCCGCGACCTTCGAGGTGAAGCCCGACAGGAAGTGGTACATCGCCTGCGCGGGCGTCAGCCGCGCGATGGGCGGCAGCACGCCGAACGCGTCGCAGGTCAGCATCACGACGTTCTTCGGATGGCCGGCGAGCCCGGTCATCGACGCATTGGCGATCTGGTCCAGCGGATAGGCGCAGCGCGTGTTCGCCGTCAGGCTGTCGTCGTCGAAGTCGAGTTCCAGCGTCTCGGGGTCGTAGACCATGTTCTCGATCACGGTGCCGAAGTTCTTCGTCGTCGCGTAGATCTGCGGCTCGGCCTCCTCGCGGAGGTTGATGGTCTTGGCGTAGCAGCCGCCCTCGAAGTTGAAGGTGCCGCGCTCGGACCAGCCATGCTCGTCGTCGCCGATGAGGGTGCGGCCCGGATCGGCGGACAGCGTCGTCTTGCCGGTGCCCGAGAGGCCGAAGAACACGGCCGCATCCTCGGCGTCGTCATGGGCGTGGTTGGCCGAGCAGTGCATCGCCATCACGCCCTTCTCGGGCAGCATGTAGTTCAGCAGCGTGAAGACCGACTTCTTGTTCTCGCCCGCGTATTCCGTGTTGGCGATCAGGATGAGCTTCCGGTCGAAGTTCATCGCGATGACCGTGTCCGTGCGGCAGCCGTGGCGCGCGGGATCGGCCTTGAAGGTCGGGCAGTTGATGATCGTGAAGTCGGGCACGAAGCTGTCGAGCTCGTCGCGCGCGGGACGGCGCAGCAGGTGCCGGATGAAGAGGTTGTGCCAGGCGAGCTCGGAGACGACGCGCACGTCGAGGCGATGCTCGGCATCGGCGCCGCCGTAGAGGTCCTGCACGAAGTACTCGCCGCCCTTCATGTGCGCGAGCATGTCGGCGTGGAGACGGTCGAAGGCCTCGGGCTCCATCGCCGCGTTGTTCTCCCACCAGATGTCGTTCTCGACCGAGGGCGTGCGGACGACGAACTTGTCCTTGGGCGAGCGGCCGGTGAACTTGCCGGTCGAGACGAGCAGCGTGCCGCCCTGCCCGAGACGGCCCTCGCCGCGGCGGATGGCGGCCTCGATCAGCGCCGGCTCGAGAAGGTTGTAGTGAACCGCACCAAGTCCGGTCATGCCCTGCGTTTCGAGCGTCTGAGCCGGGTTCACGCGTCCATCCGTCATGCTGAGTGCTCCTCGGCCTTAACGCGGCCGTCACGATCCTGAGGGTTCCAAAGGGTTCAAACCGGCCGGCATCGGGACACCGGCGTACAATGGATGGCGTATAACATGACGGTTTCAGACATGAACAGGACGCTCTCGCACAGTTAGCGCAACCATTTTGAAATTTTATTTCGCGCCGGTGGAGGGGGCCTGCGGGACAGGCCGGATTGTGGCGGAAACGTGCCCGAAACGGGGCGGAAGCATGGCGGCGCAAGGGTCATTTCGGGGTCCGGGCGCCGCGGTCTACATACGATCTTAAGGCAACACGCCGCAGGTTTTACACTGTGCCGTCGCTCGATTCGTCAGATTGCGATTGATTCTTGAACCCGGAAAACCGACAATGCCCGGAAAAACAAGAAATTCGGGCAGTACAAGGAAACAGCGATGCCGAGGATAGCACTCGTCGACGACGACAGGAACATCCTGACGTCCGTGTCCATGACCCTCGAGGCCGAAGGCTTCGACGTCGAAACCTACAATGACGGCCAGTCGGCGCTCGACGCCTTCAACCGCCGGCTTCCCGATCTGGGCGTCTTCGACATCAAGATGCCCCGCATGGACGGGATGGACCTCCTGCAGCGCCTGCGCCAGAAGTCCAAGATGCCGGTGATCTTCCTGACGTCCAAGGACGACGAGATCGACGAGCTCATGGGCCTCCGGATGGGCGCCGACGACTACGTCAAGAAGCCCTTCTCGCAGCGTCTCCTGGTCGAGCGCATCCGCTCCATCCTCCGCCGGCAGGAGGCCATCGCCTCCGACGCCGCAGGCACCCCGGAGGAGAGCGCGGTGATGGTCCGCGGCAACCTCAGCATGGACCCGCTGCGCCATGCCGTGACCTGGAAGGGCGAGGATGTCTCGCTGACGGTGACGGAGTTCCTTCTCCTGCAGGCGCTCGCGCAGCGCCCCGGCTTCGTCAAGAGCCGGGACCAGCTCATGGATGTCGCCTATGACGAACAGGTCTACGTCGACGACCGCACCATCGACAGCCACATCAAGCGCCTTCGCAAGAAGATGCGCGCCGTGGACGACGACTTCTCGGCCATCGAGACGCTCTACGGAATCGGCTACCGCTACAACGAGGAATAGGGACCCGCGCGCGTGCCGGCCGATCTCTCCATGACCAACCGGCGCGCGCGGGACCGGGCGGACATCGTCCTCGGCGAGGACTGGGACCGTCCGGCCGGCAGCGTCGAGTCCGAACTGCGCGCCGCCCGCCAGCGGCGCAGCATGATCGCGCTCAACCGCTCGCCGCTGGCGCGCAAGATCATCATGTTCAACCTCCTGGCCATCGTCGTGCTGGTGGCCGGGGTGATGTACCTCAATCCCTTCCGCGACAGCCTCGTGCAGCAGCGCGAGCGCGCGCTCGCCGTCGAGGCGCAGCTGATGGCGGACGTCTTCGAGGCGAGCCTGCCGCGCAGCGCGCCCGCCAACCTCCTGACCGGCGACGGGATCGAGGCGGGTGACGTGCTGTCGCGCATCGGCCTCGCCGACGGCGTCGACGTCTTCGTGTTCGAGCCCGGCGGCACGCTCGTCGCCTCGACGCTCGACACCGCCCGCGATCCGGGCCGTCCCGTCCGGGGCCTCGCGCCGAGCACCGACGAGACGCTGCTCATCACGAATTTCCTCAACGGCGTCTGGAATTTCCTGTCGCGACTGGTCGGCGCCGAGCCCGACGCGGCGGTAGGCGATCCGCCTCAGGTTCTCGCGGCCTCCCTCGTCGTGCCCGCGCAGGAAGGCGTGACCGTGATCCGGCGGACCAGCGGCAGCGCGGGGTCCGCCTTCGCCGCCGGCACGCCCATCGAGGGGCCGAACGGCATCGTGGGCGTGCTCGTCGTGACCACCGCCCCGGGCGAGATCGACCAGCTCGTCAGGGTGGAGCGCGAGCAGCTCCTCCAGATGTTCGTGGTGGCGCT
>NZ_JBQLZP010000217.1:0-1177 GCF_052168335.1 Roseicyclus sp.
TCAGGCCTTCCTTGAAGTTCGACAGGATCGGCGTCTCGATGATCTCGCCCGACGGCTTGGCCATCAGGCCGCGCATACCGGCCAGCTGCTTCATCTGGGCGGGGCTGCCGCGGGCGCCGGAATGGCTCATCATGTAGATGGAGTTGATCTCCTTCTCGCGGCCGTCGTCATCCTTCGGCGTGGCGCGGATCTCGTCCATCATCGCGTTGGCGACCTGGTCCGAACAGCGGCTCCAGGCGTCGATCACCTTGTTGTACTTTTCCTGCTGGGTGATCAGGCCGTCCTGATACTGCTGCTCGTAATCGGCCACGAGCGCGCGGGTTTCCTCAACCAGAGGCTCCTTCGCGTCGGGGATGATCATGTCGTCCTTGCCGAAAGAGATGCCGGCCTTGAACGCGTGGCGGAAGCCCAGCGCCATGATGCCGTCGGCGAACAGGACCGTGTCCTTCTGGCCCGTGTGGCGATAGACCTGATCGATAACGTCGGCGATTTCCTTCTTGGTAAGAAGGCGATTGACGATCTCGAACGGCACCTTGTGCGACTGCGGCAGCTTCTCGCCGATCAGCATGCGGCCCGGGGTGGTATCCACCCGCATCATATAGGTGTTGCCGTCCTCGTCGGTCTGCGGGACGCGGGTCGTGATCTTCGAGTGGAGCGTCACCGCACCGACTTCCAGCGCCTGGTGCACTTCGGTGATGTCGGCGAGGATCGAGCCTTCGCCGGGCTCGCCTTCGCGGTCCATCGACAGATAGTAGATGCCGAGCACCATGTCCTGCGAGGGCACGATGATCGGCTTGCCGTTGGCGGGCGACAGGATGTTGTTCGTGGACATCATCAGCACGCGCGCTTCCAGCTGGGCCTCGAGGCTCAGCGGAACGTGCACGGCCATCTGGTCGCCGTCGAAATCGGCGTTGAACGCGGCGCAGACCAGCGGGTGGAGCTGGATTGCCTTGCCCTCGATCAGGACCGGCTCGAACGCCTGGATGCCGAGGCGGTGCAGCGTCGGTGCGCGGTTCAGCATGACCGGATGTTCGCGGATCACCTCATCGAGGATGTCCCAGACTTCCTTGCGCTCCTTCTCGACCCATTTCTTCGCCTGCTTCAGCGTCATCGACAGGCCCTTGGCGTCGAGCCGGGCGTAGATGAACGGCTTGAACAGCTCGAGCGCCATCTTCTT
>NZ_JBQLZP010000218.1:0-2906 GCF_052168335.1 Roseicyclus sp.
ATGGCGTGGCCGTAGAGGCCGTTCGGGCCGAGGAGCCCGTGCGCCTCGTAGGTGTCGAGGTAGTCGCGCGCCCCGGGGTAGAGGCTGCGGACCCAGGCGATCTCGTCGGTCTGCTCGGAGAGGTGGGTCTGCATGAGGCAGTCCGGGTGCTCGGCCCAGAGCGCGCCAAGGGCGTCGAGCTGCGCCTCGGTCGAGGTGGGCGAGAAGCGCGGGGTGATCACGTAGGAGAGACGGCCGCGCCCGTGCCAGCGTGCGAGGAGCGCCGCGCTGTCGTCGTAGGCCGCCTGCGCGCTGTCGCGCAGGCCCGGCGGGGCGGTGTCGCGGTCCATGCAGGTCTTGCCGGCGAGAACGCGCATCCCCCGCGCCTCGGCGGCCGCGAAGAGCGCGTCGACGCTTTGCGGATGGATCGTGCAGTAGCTGCAGACGGTGGTGGTTCCGTGGGCGAGGAGGAGGTCGAGATGGCGGCCCGCGACCTCGGCGGCATAGGCGGGGTCGGCGAAGCGCATCTCCTCGGGGAAGGTGTAGTCGTTCAGCCAGTCGATGAGCCGCTTGCCCCAGGAGGCGATGATCGCGGTCTGCGGGTAATGGGCGTGCGCGTCGACGAAGCCCGGCAGGATCAGGTGGGCGCCGTGGTCCTCGACCGGAAGCGCGGGGTGCGCGGCGCGGAGCCTGTCGGCGGGGCCGACGGCGGCGATGATCCCGTCGCGCACATGGACCGCGCCCCGCCGCTCGTGGCGGGCCGCGTCGGGCCCCGCGAGGCGCGGGTCGGCGTCGAGGCTCAGGGTCTGGCCGAGGATCAGGCGCTCGGTCATGGTCGGTCACTCCTGCCGGCGGAGACAATTCCGTCTCCGGCTTCATAGCCGCCGCGGCCGGGCTATGTTAGGGCAAAACCGGGCGAAGCGCGGGGCCGGGGAGCGGGCATGAACGACCAGTTGGAAGATATCCGCGAGGCCGTGGCGGAAGAGACGCGCGAGGGCTACGAGCTCGACGAAACGCTGCGGGGCGCGCTGCGGGCCGCGGTCGAGGCGGGCGACGTTCCGGCCATCGACGCGCTGATGGAGCCGCTCCATCCCGCCGACATCGCCGACCTTCTCGAGCAGGTCTCGGCGGCCGAGCGCGCGGCCTGGCTCGCGCTCTGGTCGGACGGGATCGACGGCGAGGTGATCTCGGAGCTCGACTGGGGCCTTCGGGAGGAGGTGATCGCGCTCCTGCCGCCGGAGCAGGTGGTGAAGGCCGTCCGCGAGCTCGATTCGGACGATCTCGTGGACATCCTAGAGGATCTCGAGGACGACCAGGCCGCCGCCATCCTCGAGGCGCTCGACGACCGTGACCGGACGGCGGTGGAGCAGGCGCTGGCCTATCCGGAGGAGACGGCGGGCCGCCTGATGCAGCGCGAGGTGGTGCATGCCCCCGAGCACTGGAACGTCGGCGAGATGATCGACTACCTGCGCGCCCACAAGGCCGATCTGCCCGAGCAGTTCTACCACGTGATCCTGACCGACCCGCGGCTGAAGCCCACCGGCTACGTGACGCTCGGCCGGCTCCTGTCGACGGCGCGGCGGACGCCGATGCGCGAGATCGTGGAGGAGAGCTTCCGCGTGATCCCGGCGACGCAGGACCAGGACGAGGTCGCCTATGCCTTCAACCAGTACCACCTGATCTCGGCCCCCGTGGTGGACGAGGACGGGCGGCTCGTGGGGGTCATCACCATCGACGACGCGATGAACGTGCTCGACGAGGTGAACGCCGAGGACCTCCTGCGTCTCGCGGGGGTGGGCGAGGAATCGAGCATTTCCGACCGGGTGCTCGAGACGACGCGGCAGCGGCTCCCGTGGCTGGCCGTGAACCTCGTGACCGCGATCCTCGCCTCGCTGGTGATCGCGCAGTTCGAGGAGGCCATCGCGCAGGTCGTGGCGCTGGCGGTGCTGATGCCGATCGTGGCCTCGATGGGCGGCAATGCGGGGACGCAGTCGCTGACGGTGGCGGTGCGGGCGCTGGCGACGAAGGACCTGACGAGCTCGAACCTGTTGCGCGTCGTCACCCGGGAGGCGGGGGTGGGCCTCATCAACGGGGTCGTCTTCGCCGTCGTGATGGGCATCGTGGGGATCGTCTGGTTCGGCTCGCCCATGCTCGGGGCGGTGATCGCGGCGGCGATGGTGATCAACCTGCTGGTGGCGGGGCTCGCCGGCATCCTGATCCCCGTCGTGCTCGACCGGATGGGGGTGGACCCGGCGCTCGCCTCGGGGGCCTTCGTGACGACGGTTACGGACGTGGTCGGCTTCTTCGCCTTCCTCGGTCTCGCGGTGCTGGTCCTGCTCTGAGGCGCGTCAGCCGGGAATGTCGAGCGTGACGGTCCGGCCGTTGCGGACGTATTGCAGCGTCGTCTCGCCGATGGCGGCGACGCGACCGCCATCGAGGCGGTCGCCCACGCCGACGCGCACGAAGCGGCCGGAGGGCAGGCGGATCAGGGCGCGGCGGTCCGACGGGGTGCCGGTCACGCCGATGAGGTTGATGTCGCGCAGGCGCAACTCGTTGCGCTGCGTGGCGGCGCGGGCGACGTCGGCGCTGGGCGGGATCGAGGGGCCGGGGGCGACGGCGGCGGCCTCGACGACGGTGGCGGGCTCTTCGGGCTCGGAGCGGACGGCGCTGGCGACGATGGCGTCCATGTTGCCCGGCCGCGTCGGGGGGACGAGCGAGCTGGCCACGGCGAAGCGGGTCGCGTCGGGAACCTCGCGGGCGGCCAGCGCGGCGGCCTCGGCATCGGCCTGACCGGCGGCCCGCACGAAGAGCGACGCCCCGGCGGCGCCCTGCGATGCGGTCAGCGCGCGGGGCTGCGGCGCGAGCGAGGCGCGCGCGGTTTCCGGCTCGGGGTTCGGCAGGGCGGGGGCCTCCCCCCCGCCGCGGTC
>NZ_JBQLZP010000219.1:0-5096 GCF_052168335.1 Roseicyclus sp.
CCGTCTCCAGCCACTTGTTGCGGATCGAGGGGCGGTGGATGCCGAGCTTCCAGTAGGCGGGATCGTAGCGGAAGAGCGTCTTGACCCCCCAGCCCTTGTTCCAGAGCGGCGGCGCGGCGCGGGTGTACTGCTCGGTCACGGGGGCGCGCGACCAGTCCACGCGACCGCCCGAGCCGAAGATGCGCCAGGTGACGACGATGCCGTTCGCGTCCTGCGCCACCGCGTCGTCGAGCATCCCCTCGAGCCGCCCCGAGGGATGGTTGATGCAGAGGAACTCGTCGGCGTCGAAGACGAGGAGCCAGTCGGCCTCGGCCACCAGCGGCTCGGCCTGGGCGTGGTTGAGGGCGGAGGGCTGCGGCTTCTGCCCGGGCGGGATCACGTTCTCGCGGTGCGTGGCGAGGCCGAGTTCCTCGAGCCGGTGCAGCATCTCCACCGTGCCGTCGGAGCAGTCGTTGGTGTAGACGAGGATGTCGGTGAACCCGACGGCGAGGTGGTGGGCGACCCATTCCAGCAGGTAGGGCGCCTCGTCCTTCATCATCGAGACGGCCATGACCTTGCCGTGTTTCGAGCTTGGCCTGAGGTGCTGCACGTGCCCCTGCGCCCTCCGCCGGAGCGCTTCCGTTATGGTTTCGCGAGGAATAGCACGGCGGGCGTGATCGAAGCCAGCGACAAGCGGGCGGAGGATGCGCCGGCTCCGCCGCCGCCCCTGGCCCCGCCGCGGGGGGCATCGAGCCCCCCGCGGCGGGCTGCGTTCCGCAGGAAGTGCGTATTTTCGGAAAGATGAAGGGCGGGCTGCGTCAGAGGAGGCTGTCGGGCAGCTTCTGCTCGGCCGCCGTGTTGGCGCGGCGGAACACCAGCGTCACCAGCGTCGAGGTGATGACGATGAAGAGCGAGTAGAGCGCGCCCACCGCCATGATCCCCTGCTGCTCGGGCCCCGAGAAGGTCAGCGCGATGATCGCGATGGCGAGCGGGCCGTTCTGGATGCCGGTCTCGAGCGCGACCGTCCGCGCGTTCCGCGGATGCAGCCGCAGCGCGCGCGCGAAGGCGTAGCCGATGGCGATGCCGAAGACGCCGAGCATGATCGCGACGAAGTAGGTCGCGGGCGTCGTCGTCAGCAGGAACTGCCAGTTCCGCGGAATCCACGAGAGCATCAGGAAGAGGATGAAGAAGAGCGCCAGCGCCGAGCCCATGAACTCCGTCACCGCGCCCACGTTGGCGTTGATCTTGCGCAGCCCCATGCCGATGGCGACGGGGACGAGCAGGATCACCAGCGTGATGATGATGTTCTCGCGCGGGATCGTGAGGTCGAGCGCCGAGGCGTAGATCAGCAGGACGATCGGGATCAGCACGACGCCGAAGACGGTCGAGGTCACCGTCATCAGCACCGAGAGCGCGAGGTTTCCCTTGGAGAAGTAGGTGAAGATGTTCGAGGTCGTCCCCCCCGGCATGCAGGCCATGATGAGAAGGCCGATGGCGATGGGCTCGGGCAGGTCGAGCGTGATCGCCATGACGAAGCCGATGAGCGGCATGAACCCGTATTGCGAGACGATGCCGATGCCGAGGCCGTAGGGCCGCCGGAGCGCCAGCCAGAAGTCGCGGGGCGTCAGCGAGGCGCCCATGCCGAGCATGATGACGAAGATCATCAGCGCGAGGATGGCCTGTTCGAAGGCTCCGACCATGGCGCTACTCCGCCGCCTGCGAGGGCGCGGCCTGCGCCAGTTCCTCCGCGCGGAGGTCCTTGCGGAGGATCTTGCCCACGTTGGATTTCGGCAGCTCGTCGCGGAACTCCACCCGCTTCGGCACCTTGTAGCCGGTCAGGTGCTCCTTGCAGTGGGCGCGGATGTCCGCCTCGGTCAGGGACCTGTCGCGGGCGACGACGAAGGCCTTGACGGCCTCGCCCGTCGCCGCGTCGGGCACGCCGATCACGGCGCTTTCGAGCACGCCCGGATGCGTGGCGAGGCAGTCCTCGATCTCGTTGGGATAGACGTTGAAGCCCGAGACGACGACCATGTCCTTCTTGCGGTCGACGATGCGGATATAGCCGTCGGCGTCCATCACGCCGATGTCGCCGGTCAGGAACCACTCGCCCCGCATGACCTTCGCGGTCTCGTCGGGGCGGCGCCAGTAGCCCTTCATGACCTGCGGACCCCGCGCCGCGATCTCGCCGGGCGCGCCCCGGGGCACCGGAGCGCCATCCTCGCCGAGGCAGGCGACCTCGGTGGAGGGGAGCGGGATGCCGATGGAGCCCGCGCGCGACTTGCCGAGCGGGTTGAAGGTCAGGACCGGCGAGGTCTCGGTCAGGCCGTAGCCCTGGATCACGGGGCGGCCGGTGATCGCCTCCCACCGCTCGGCCACGGCCGCCTGCAGCGCCATGCCCCCCGCGCTCGCGAATTTCAGGTGCCGGGGCGGCGTGTCGAGGAACCATGTCTCGTTCGACAGCCCGTTGAACAGCGTGTTGACCCCGCTCATCCAGGTGACGCGGTAGTTCTCGAAGGCGCGCCGCAGGTTCGTCAGCGGCCTCGGGTTCGGGATCAGCAGGTTCCGCCCGCCGAGCGCCCAGAAGCCGAGCAGGTTCACCGTGAAGGCGAAGATGTGGTAGAGCGGCAGCGCCGTCAGCGCCACCTCGCGCCCCTTCTCCAGCCCCTCCACGAGCTCGAAGGTCTGCTCCATGTTCAGGATCAGGTTCGCGTGGCTCAGCATGGCGCCCTTCGAGACGCCGGTGGTCCCCCCGGTATACTGGAGCACCGCGACATCGTCGGGCTGCACCTGCGCGCTGTAGTCCGAGACCTCGACATGGTCCTTCGCCCGGTGCGCGCGCCCCGCGGCGATCGCGTCGGGCAGGCGGACATGGGCGAGCTCGATGGGCTTGACCGAGCGGTCCCAGTATTTCTGGACGAGGCCGACGATGCCCCTCGGCATCCGCGGCAGGAACTCGGCCACGCGGGTCACGATGATGTTCGGGATCGGGTGGCCGCGCGTCGCCTGCGGGATCTTGTCGGCGAACATGTCGACGATGACGAGCGCGTGCGGCTCGGCATCCTCGAACTGCTTGGCCATCTCCTCGGCGGTGTAGAGCGGGTTCACGTTCACCAGCACGCAGCCCGCCTTGAAGACCGCGAAGGCCGCGACCGGGAAGGACAGGCAGTTGGGCATCTGGAGCGCGACGCGGTCCCCCGCCTTCAGCCCCGCGACTTCGCGGAGATAGATGGCGAGCGCGTCCGACATCTCGTCGATCTGCGCGAAGCTGAGCGTGCCGTTCATCCCGTTCGGCAGGACGCAGGTGAAGGCGGGCGCCGAGCGGTAGGTCTCCGCCACCCCGCCGATCAGGTCCGGCAGGATGCGGTGGCTCGCAGCCTGGATCTCGGGCCGCACATGCGGACCGTAGAACGCCGTCCATGGACGCGCGGCATCGACCATGAGCTTCCCTCCCCGGACACTCACGAAACTCCCCTGACATCCGACATTATCGCAAAGGCGGCGCTTGAAAAGCGGGACGTTGGGGAAGCGCCCCGGAAGGGCGACAGGAGGGTGCCGTCCGCGACGCCCGGCTCAGCTGCCTCTGTAGGTCGAGAATCCGTAGGGCGAGAGCAGGAGCGGCACGTGGTAGTGATCCTCCTCCGCCATGCCGAAGCGGATCGGAACCGCGTCGAGAAACAGCGGCTCCCGCGCGTCGAGGCCTTGCCGCCGGAGGTAGTCGCCGGCCTCGAAGACCAGCTCGTAGGTGCCGGTGCGGAACGCCGCCTCGGGCAGGATCGGGCCGTCCGTCCGCCCGTCGGCATTGGTCACGGTCTCGGCCACCTTCTCCCGCGCGTCCCCCGAAAGGCGCCAGAGCGTGATCCTCAGCCCCTCGGCCGGGCAGCCGCGCGCCGTATCGAGGACATGTGTGGTGAGAAAACCGGCCATTTCCGCCTCCGTCATGCCCGCCCACACTCGCCGCGCCAGTTGCCGCTTGCAAGCCCCCGGAGGCTTGGCCAAGTCTCGGGGCCGCTGGCAGGAGGTCCGACGATGAACCGCTATCCCCGCGACATGACCGGCTACGGCGCCAATCCCCCCGATCCGCACTGGCCGGGCGGGGCGCGGATCGCCGTGCAGATCGTGCTGAACTACGAGGAGGGGGGCGAGAACAACATCCTCCACGGCGATTCCGCCTCGGAGGCCTTCCTGTCCGAGATCACCGGCGCCGCGCCCTGGCCGGGGCAGCGGCACTGGAACATGGAATCGATCTACGAATACGGCGCGCGGGCGGGGTTCTGGCGGCTTCACCGGATGCTCTCGCACCTGCCCGTCACCGTCTACGGCGTCGCCACCGCGCTCGCCCGCGCGCCCGAGCAGGTCGCGGCGATGAAGGATGCCGGCTGGGAGATCGCCTCGCACGGTCTCAGGTGGGTCGAGCATCGCGACATGCCCGAAGCGGAGGAGCGCGCCCAGATCGCCGAGGCGATCCGCCTCCACGCCGAGGTGACGGGCGCGCCCCCGCGCGGCTGGTATACCGGGCGCTGCTCGATGAACACCGTCCGCCTCGCGGCCGAGACCGGCGCCTTCGCCTACATCTCCGACGACTACGCCGACGACCTGCCCTATTGGCGCCGCGTCGCGGGCCGCGACCAGCTCATCGTGCCCTACACGCTCGACGTCAACGACATGCGCTTCGCCATCCAGGCGGGCTATGCCGAGGGCGGACAGTTCGAGCGCTATGTCACCGAGAGCTTCGACTGCCTCTACGCAGAGGGGCAGGCGGGCGCGCCGAAGATGCTCTCGATCGGCCTCCACTGCCGCCTGGCGGGCCGCCCCGGCCGCGCGCGGGCGCTCAAGCGCGCGCTCGACCACATGGCGAGCCACGAGGGCGTCTGGTTCGCCACCCGCCTCCAGATCGCCGAGCACTGGGCCGCCGCGCACCCCGCTCCGGACCGCCTCCGCCCCTCCGAGATGGATCGCGACAGCTTCGTCGCCGCCTTCGGCGGCATCTTCGAGCATTCCCCCTGGATCGCCGAGCGCGCCCACGCGCTGGAACTCGGCCCCACCCACGACACCGCCCGCGGCGTCCATGCCGCGCTCGCCCGCGTCTTCCGCGCGGCCTCGGAGGCGGAGCGCCTCGG
>NZ_JBQLZP010000220.1:0-3297 GCF_052168335.1 Roseicyclus sp.
GCGTGGCTGTTCCTGCTGGTCGCCTCGGCGTTGATGCTGGGCGCGTGGCTGAGGCAAGGACGCCGCTAGAGGCCGCTACAGGAAGCGTTCGCCGCCGCAGGTCGGGCAGCGCACCGTGCGCCGCCCGAGGCAGCCGTCGCAGCGCCCGAGCAGCGGGTGGCCGTCGCTGTCGCTGCCCTTCAGCACGTGGCCCGAGCCGCCGCAGATCCCGCAGGGCGCCATGCCCTGCCCGCTGCAGCGGTGGCAGCGGCGTTTCTCGTAAGCCTCGGGTTTGCCCCGGCTGGTGCGAAGTTCGCGATACATGGCACAGGCCCTCGATGGACTCGGTCCGAAGCCTGCGATCATAGACGGGATTCGTGGCGAGGTTTGGGCGGGTGCCGTCCGCGCTCAACCGGGCTCGGGCATGACGGTCATCATCATTCCGGCACTCCAGCTGACCGCCTCGAAGCAGACCTGGGAACCCGCGCCCCCGCACCAGCCACCGTCGCGCGCGATCAGCAGGATCGGACGCCCGTTCCAGTCGGTCATCCGCCAGCCCTCGGACTGGAAGCTCCAGCTCTCCCCTCCGATCACGGCGTGGAGCGTGCAGCCGCCCGATCCGCAATACATGCTGGCCGCGGAGGTGCAGGTGAAGCGCGACGCGTCGATCAGGCGGTCGAGCGGCTCAGTGCCGTCGAGATCGGCCTCGACCACGGCCTCTCCTTGCGAGAATTCGCCGTTCTCGAAGCTCGCGCAGTCCGCGGCCGCCGCCGAGAGGATGGCCTCGACCGGGTCCGCCGCGGCGATGCCGGGCAGAGCGGCGAGCAGGGCTGCGAGTGCGAAGCGCATGGGACGGATCCTCCGGTTGGTCGACCTCTGCGATCATGCTCTCAGAACGGTTTGAACACGACCAGGAAGAGGACGCCGATCGCGAAGAGGACCGAGAGCTCGTTGAAGACGCGCAGCCAGAGGTCGCTCTGCTCGAAGACGCCCCGCCGCGCGCGCAGGACCAGCAGCCCCGTCCAGCCGTAATGCGCGGCGAGCACGGCGACGAGGCCGAGCTTCGTCCAGGCCCAGAGCGGGAAGCCCCACCACCAGAACAGCCAGAGGCCGGAGAGAATCGCGATGACGCCGAGCCCGAGCGAGAAGCGGTAGACGCGCATCGTCAGGTCGCCCGCCGGGCCGAACTCCCCCGTCTTGGCGAATTCGCGCTTCCAGTAGATGAGACCGCGGGGGGCCACGAAGATCCCCGTCATCCAGCCGAGAACGGCCAGCAAATGCAGCACCTTGACCCATTCCATACGCATCCTCGTGACGGCAAAAGGATGCGGCGGCAATGGGCGATTTCGCCTCAGCGCGCGAGGTGGCAGGGCCTTTCTCCTTGCCAGATGCCGTGAATTGGTTATCTTTCCTTACCAATTGCTCGCTGCTCGAGGGAGGAGACCCGATGGAGATGCCCGCACCCGACGCCGCGATCCTCGCGCGGAAGCCCCGGATCGTCGCGCGCCTGCAGGAGGTGCTGCCCTCCGTCGCCGTGATCCACGACGAGGCCGAGACGCGCGCCTACGAATGCGACGCGCTGACCGCCTACCGCTGCCCGCCGCTGGCGGTGGTCCTGCCGTCGAGCACGGCGGAGGTCGCGGCCGTCCTGAAGATCTGCCACGAGGAGGGGGTGCCGGTGGTGCCGCGCGGCTCGGGCACCTCGCTCGCGGGCGGCGCGCTGCCGACGGCGGACAGCGTGATCGTCGGCGTCTCGCGCCTGAACCGGGTGCTCGAGGTGGACTACGACAACCGCTTCATCCGCGTGCAGTCCGGGCGCACCAACCTGAGCGTGACGGGCGCGGTCGAGCAGGAGGACTTCTTCTACGCGCCCGATCCGTCCTCGCAGCTCGCCTGCGCCATCGCGGGCAACATCGCGATGAACTCGGGCGGGGCGCATTGCCTGAAATACGGCGTGACGACCAACAACCTGCTGGGCGTCACGATGGTCACGATGGACGGGCAGATCCTCGAGATCGGCGGCGCGCATCTCGACGCGGGCGGCTACGACCTCTTGGGCGTGATCTGCGGCTCGGAAGGTCAGCTCGGCATCGTGACGGAGGCGACGCTGCGCATCCTGCGCAAGCCCGAGGGGGCCCGGCCCGTTCTGATCGGCTATGCCTCGAACGAGGTCGCGGGGGCCTGCGTGTCGGACATCATCAAGGCGGGCGTCCTTCCGGTGGCCATTGAGTTCATGGACCGCCCCTGCATCGAGGCGACGGAGGCCTTCGCCAGGGCGGGCTACCCGATGTGCGAGGCGCTCCTGATCGTCGAGGTCGAGGGCAGCCCCGCCGAGATCGACGAGCAGCTCGGCGTCATCAAGCAGATCGCGCGCGCCCACGATCCGGTCGAGCTGCGCGAGGCGCAGTCCGAGGACGAGGCCAGGCGCATCTGGCTCGGGCGCAAGTCGGCCTTCGGCGCGATGGGACAGATCAACGACTACATGTGCCTCGACGGGACGATCCCGGTGAGCGCGCTGCCGGAGGTGTTGCGGCGCATCGGCGAGATGTCCAGGGAATACGGGCTCGGCGTCGCGAACGTCTTCCACGCGGGCGACGGCAACATGCATCCCCTCATCCTCTTCGACGCCAACAAGCCCGGCGATCTCGAGCTCTGCGAGGCTTTCGGGGCGGACATCCTGAAGCTCTGCGTGGAGGTCGGCGGGTGCCTGACGGGCGAGCACGGCGTCGGCATCGAGAAGCGCGACCTGATGACCGCGCAGTTCGCGCCGCAGGATCTCGAGATACAGATGAAGGTGAAGGACGTCTTCGACCCGAAGTGGCTGCTGAACCCGGCGAAGGTGTTTCCGCTGAAGGCGTCGGAGGGACGGCGCGCCAAGGGGATCGCCGCCTGACGGCGGCGACCCGTGCGAGGGGCGCTGCCCCTCGCGCTCCCCGGCGTATTTTCTGAAAGATGAAGGAGCGAGGGACGGTGCTGAGGCCTGCGGACGAAGCTGAACTGGGCGAGGCCATCGCGGCGGCGTCGGGCCCCTTGCGCATCCTCGGCGGGGGCACGCGCCCCGTGGGCCGGCCGGTGGAGGGAGAGGTCCTGTCGGTGGCGGGCCTTGGGGGCGTGGAGCTCTACGAGCCGGGTGCGCTGACGCTGGTGGTGCGGGCGGGAACGCCGCTCGCCGAGGTCGAGGCGCTGCTGGCCGCCGAGAACCAGCGCCTGCCCTTCGAGCCGATGGACCACCGCGCGCTGCTCGGGACGGAGGGCGAACCCACGATCGGGGGCGTCGTGGCGGCGAACGTCTCGGGGCCGCGCCGCATCCAGGCGGGC
>NZ_JBQLZP010000221.1:0-2544 GCF_052168335.1 Roseicyclus sp.
TGGGTCATCTACTTGCCAAGACCCTACCGGAAGTGCAGCCATGACCGACGCCGTGACCGAGAACAGCAGATCCAGCCTCGCCCGCTTCGTGCCGATCGCCGCCATCGCGGCGGGCGCCGCCCTCGGCTGGTGGCTCTTCGGCGACTACCTGGGCTTCGAGGCGCTGGCCGAGAACCGCGAGGCGCTGATCGCCTTCCGCGACGCGAACTACGTGGCGACCGTGGCCGCCTTCGTCGCGGTCTACGCGCTGATCGTCGCCTTCTCGCTGCCCGGCGCCACCGTGGCGACGCTGACGGGCGGCTTCCTCTTCGCGACCTTCCCAGGCGCGCTCTTCAACATCGCCGCCGCGACGCTCGGGGCCAGCGCCATCTTCCTCGCCGTGCGCGCGGGGTTCGGCGCCCGCCTCGCCGCGCGGCTCGAAGGGTCGGAGGGGCTGGTGAAAAAGATCAAGGACGGACTGGACGAGAACCAGTGGTCGATGCTCTTCCTCATCCGCCTCGTGCCGGTCGTGCCCTTCTTCGTGGCGAACCTCGTGCCGGCCTTCCTCGACGTGCCGCTCCGCCGCTTCGCCGTGTCGACCTTCTTCGGGATCATGCCGGGCGCCATCGTCTACACCTCGGTCGGTGCGGGCCTCGGCGAGGTCTTCGCGCGGGGCGAGACGCCGGACCTCGGCATCATCTTCCAGCCGCAGATCCTCCTGCCGATCCTCGGCCTCTGCGCGCTCGCGCTGCTGCCGGTGGGCCTCCGCCTGCTGCGCGGGCGTCGCGGGCTCTGAGAAAGGAAAACCCATGTCCGTGATCGAGACCGACATCTGCATCATCGGCGCGGGCTCCGGCGGGCTCTCCGTCGCGGCGGGCGCGGTGCAGATGGGGGCGCGGGTCGTCCTGATCGAGGGCCACAAGATGGGCGGCGACTGCCTCAACTACGGCTGCGTGCCGTCCAAGGCGCTGCTCGCCGCAGGCCACAAGGCGCACGAGACGGGAGAGGGCGCCTTCGGCGTCGCGGGCCACGATCCGGCGCCCGACTTCGCGGCGGCCAAGGACCACGTCGAGGCGGTGATCGGGACGATCGCCCCCGTCGACAGCGAGGAGCGGTTCGCGGGTCTCGGCGTCCACGTCATCCGCGAACGCGCGCGTTTCGTCTCGGAAACGGAGGTGGAGGCCGGCCCCCACCGCATCCGCGCGCGCCGCTTCGTGATCGCCACGGGCTCGCGCCCCTTCGTTCCGCCGATCCCGGGCCTGGCGGAGACGCCGCATCACACGAACGAGACGATCTTCGCCCTGCGGGAGCGGCCCCGGCACCTCGTCATCATCGGCGGCGGGCCCATCGGGATGGAGATGGCGCAGGCGCACCGCCGCCTCGGCAGCGAAGTCACGGTGCTGGAGGGCGCCAAGGCGCTCGGCCGGGACGACCCGGAGGCCGCCGCGCTGGTGCTCGACGCCCTGCGCGCCGAGGGAATCGCGATCGAGGAGGGGGCCAAGGTCGCGTCCGTCTCCGGGACCGAGGGCGCCGTGACGATCGAGACGGAGGACGGCCGCCGCTTCGAGGGCTCGCACCTGCTGGTCGCCGTGGGGCGGCAGGTGAACGTCGACGGTCTCGACCTCGAAACGGCGCATGTGGGCTACGACCGAAAGGGCGTGACGGTGGACCGGGGCCTCCGCTCGACCAACCGGCGCGTCTATGCGGTGGGCGACGCGGCGGGCGGCCTCCAGTTCACGCATGTCGCGGGCTACCACGCGGGCGTCATCATCCGCCCGATGCTCTTCGGCCTGCCCGCGAAGGCGCGGACCGACCACATCCCATGGGTCACCTACACCGATCCCGAGCTCGCGCAGGTCGGCCTGACGGAGGCCGAGGCCCGCAAGCTGCACGGTGCGAAGCTGTTCGTAGCGCGCGCCGACTTCGCCCACAACGACCGCGCCATTGCGACGGGGCAGGCGCGCGGCTTCGCCAAGGTCATGGTCGTGAAGGGCCGCCCCGTCGGCGCCACCATCGTCGGCCCGCAGGCGGGCGAGCTGATCCAGACCTGGGCGCTCGCCATCGCCAACGGGCTCAAGATGTCGGCCGTCGCCGGAATGGTCGCGCCCTACCCGACGCTCGGAGAGATTAACAAAAGGGCCGCGGGCGCCTATTTCTCTCCAAAGCTGTTCGACAGCGCGCTGGTCAAGCGGGTCGTCCGCCTGGTGCAGCGCGCGGTCCCCTGAGGTGTGAAAGGCTAGCTTCGTGTGGTGAACTCCCTCTCGGGACGCTTCCTGATCCTGACGATCATCTTCGTGATGCTCGCGGAAGTGTTCATCTTCGTGCCCTCCGTCGCGCGCTACCGCGAGGACTACCTGCTGGCGCGTCTGGAACGCGCGCAGATCGCCTCGCTCGCGCTGCTGGCGACGGAAGGCATGATCGACGACGATCTCGAGGCGGAACTCCTGGAGAACGCCGAGGTCCTGAACGTCGTGCTCCTGCGCGACGCCACGCGGCAGCTGATCCTGTCGAGCGACCACATGTCCCCCGTCGCCCGGAGATCGAAGCTCCGGGCGACGGGGGACA
>NZ_JBQLZP010000222.1:0-13622 GCF_052168335.1 Roseicyclus sp.
CCACGCGCTGCGCGGCATCAGCGCCGAGATCCGCCAGGGCGAGTTCTTCTCGCTCCTCGGCCCCTCGGGCTGCGGCAAGACCACGCTCCTGCGCGCCATCGCGGGCTTCGAGGACATCTCCTCGGGGCGCATCCTGCTCGATGGGCGCGACATGGAGGGGGTGCCGCCCAACAAGCGGCCGACCAACCTCGTCTTCCAGTCCTACGCGATCTTCCCGCATCTCACGGTCGCGCAGAACGTCGGCTTCGGCCTGCGCAAGTCGCCCCGGTCGTCGGAGGAGAAGCGCCGCGCCGTGGGCGAGGCGCTCGAGATGGTCGGGCTCGCGAATTTCGGCGGCCGCGCCGCCCACGCGCTCTCGGGCGGCCAGCGCCAGCGCGTCGCGCTCGCCCGCGCGCTGATCCTCAAGCCCCGCGTCCTCCTCCTCGACGAGCCGCTCTCGGCGCTCGACAAGAAGATGCGCGAGGTCATGCAGGTCGAGCTCATCAAGCTCCAGCGCGAGGTCGGCATCACCTTCATCCTCGTCACCCACGACCAGGAGGAGGCGCTCGTCATGTCCGACCGGATCGCCGTCATGTTCGAGGGCGCCATCGCCCAGCTCGACGATCCCGAAACGCTCTACCGCCGCCCCGCCTCGCGCCGCGTGGCCGAGTTCATCGGCATGATGAACTTCCTGCCCGCCGCGGTGATCTCCACGCAGGGCGAGGCGGTCGAGGCCGAGATCGCGGGTCTCGGCCGGGCCGAGCTCTCCACCCGGCAATGCCCCTCCGGCGCCGCGCCGGGCGAGGCCGCGGTGGGCCTCCGCCCCGAGAGCCTGACGATCCTCTTCGAGGGCGACAGCGCCGGCGGCGCCCGCCGCGCCGAGGGCCGCGTCGAGGAGGTCACCTATTACGGCGACATGACCTATTACGACATGGCGCTCGAGGGCGCGCCCTCGACCGTCCGCGTCTCGGCCCGCAACATGCCCGGCCGCCGCGTCCTGGACCGGGGCGAGCGGACCGCGCTCGCCTGGGACCCGCGCGCGCTCACCCTCTTCCGCTGAGGCCCCCCGGCTTCATCTTTCCCGAAATACGCACTTCGGCGCGGAACGCGCCGGGTGCCGGGCGGGGCTCGATGCCCCGGCCGGCGCCGCCCCCCCCTCAGCCCTTCCGCACGAGGTAGGCGGCCCCACCCGGCACGTCCTCCGTCCCGAGATAGGTGTGCCCCGCCTCGGCGCAGAAATGCGGCACGTCGATCGCCGCCATCGGGTCGCTCGCGAGGAGCCGCACCACCGCCCCCGGCGCCACGCCCTCGAGGCGCTTGCGCAGCCGCAGGACGGGCAGGGGGCACTTCAGCCCCGTGGCGTCGATCTCGTGGTCCCGGTCCATGCGTCCCCGACTACGGCGCCCGCGGCGATGCGTCCACGCGAATGTGACGCACGCGCATCGTGACGCGCCCGCGAAAACCCTCTACCTCTTCTCCCGATGTTCGGGATCGATCTCTTCGACGCGTCGCTCCTGCCGGCGATGCTGGTGGCGCTGACCGCGGGCGCGCTGAGTTTCCTCAGCCCCTGCGTCCTGCCCATCGTGCCGCCCTATCTCGCCTACATGGGCGGCATCACCCTCGAGGACATGGACGCCTCGCCCGCCGCGGCGCGGAGGAAGGCGCTCCTCGCCGCGCTCTTCTTCGTCCTCGGGCTCTCGACCGTCTTCGTCTTCCTCGGCTTCACGGCCTCGATCTTCGGGCAGTTCTTCCTGCAGAACCAGATCCTCCTCGGGCGCATCGCGGGCGTCGTCATCGTGATCTTCGGGCTGCACTTCCTCGGGATCATCAATATCCCCATCCTCAACCGCGAGGCGCGGCTCGACGCCGGCGACCGGGGCGGGTCGGCCCTCGGGGCCTACATTCTCGGTCTCGCCTTCGCCTTCGGCTGGACACCCTGCATCGGGCCGCAGCTCGGCGCGATCCTGTCGCTCGCCGCGACCGAGGCCAGCGTGGAGCGCGGCACGGCGCTCCTGGCCGTCTACGCCATAGGCCTCGGCATCCCCTTCCTGCTGGCCGCCGCCTTCATCGACCGCGCCATGGCGGTGATGGCGCGGCTCAAGCGGCACATGCGCACCATCGAGCGCGCGATGGGCGTGCTTCTCGTCGGCGTCGGCGTCGCGCTCATGACCGGCGCCTTCTCGGCCTTCGCCTTCTGGCTTCTCGAGACCTTCCCGGCGCTGGCGCTTCTGGGCTGAAATCACCGCTGGCCCCGCCCGCTTTGCCCGGTATCCTGCGCCCCATGAGCGGACCGGAGACACACGCGAGCCCAGCCCCCACGCATCCCGTGCGCCGGCGGGTCGTGCTCTACGTTCCCGGTTACGACCCGTCCCCGCCGCGCCGCTACCGCGAGCGCTATCGCCGCGAGGCGGCGCGCCAGGCGGCGTTCTCGGGCCACGAGATCGCCCTCTCGCCGGGGGCCGAGGCGGGCGCCTACGGGTGGGATGTCGCGGCACGGATCGAGGGGGCCGAGGTCGCGGCCCGCTTCGAGGTCCTGCACTGGGCCGACATCGTGCGCGCCTCCATGGCGCAGGGCATCGCCGCGACCTACGGGCAGCTCCTCCGTACGGCCGGGATCTACCTCGCGTCGGGTGCGCTCTTCCGGCTCCTGCGGCTGCGCAAGGGGCCGGTCATCGCCGCGCTCTTCCCGGTGGCGGTGCTGCTCCTCCAGCTCCTCGCCGCCGCCGCGCTGGCCCTCGCCGTCACGGCCGCCGCCGCGGCGCTCCCACCGCGCTGGAGCGTCCTGCCCGGCCTCCTCGCGGGGTGCGCCGGGGGTATCCTCCTCCTCCGCTGGTTTCGCCGCCGCGACCACTTCCTCGCCTGGTACCTGATGCACGACTACGCCTTCTCGGCCCGGCACCGGGGCGCCTATCCGCCCGAACAGGAGGCGCGGATGGCCGAGTTCGCCGACCGCATCGCCGCCGCCCTGCGCTCGGACGTCGACGAGGTGCTCGTCGTCGGCCATTCCTCGGGCGCCTACATCGCCGTGTCGCTTCTGGCCGACCTCCTGCGCGGGGCGCGCGTGCCCGAGGGCGGCCCGGCCCTCGGGCTCCTGACGCTCGGCCAGGTCATCCCGATGGTCAGCTTCCTGCCGGGCGCGGGCCGGCTCCGCGCCGATCTCGCCCTCGTCTCGGCGAGCGACCGGCTGAGCTGGATCGACGTCTCCGCGCCCGGCGACGGCTGCGCCTTCGCGCTCTGCGATCCGGTCGCGGTCTCGGGCGTGGCGGGGCCGGGCAAACGCTGGCCGCTGGTCCTCTCGGCCGCCTTCACCCGCACGCTCTTACCCGGGGCGCGCGCGGCGCTGCGCTGGCGCCACTTCGAGCGGCATTTCCAGTACCTGAACGCCTTCGACCGGCTGGAGGGGGCGGCGGGCGACTACGACTACTTCGCCGTCACGGCAGGGCCCCGGACGCTCGGCGAGCGCTTCGCCGGGCGCAAGCCCTCGGCCAGCCGCATCGAACGCACGGCCAGCGGCCATACCGACCGCGCCGCATGACCGACCTGCCGCCGAAACCGACGCCGCGCGCCGACCGCGTCTCGCTCTGGCGGCACATGCGCCTCTTCCGGCAGGACATCCTCTCGGCGCAGCCCGCAAGGCTCTACCGCGCCTGGATGGCCGAGTTCCGGACACCCTTCTTCCGCTCCTACCTGGTGAACCAGCCCGATCTTGTAGAAGAAATCCTGAAGGCGCGCCCGCGCGAATTCCCCAAGTCCGACCGCGTCGCCGAGGGGCTGCGCCCGCTCCTCGGCGCCTCCGTCTTCCTCACCAACGGCGAGGAATGGGCGCGGCAGCGCCGCCTGATCGACCCGGCCTTCGAGGGCGGCCGCCTGCGCGAGACCTTCCCCGCGATGCTGGCGGCAGGCGAGGCGGCGGTGGCGCGCATGGGCGAGGGCGTGCAGGAGATCGAGGAGGCCACGAGCCACGCCGCCGCCGACGTGATCTTCCGCACGCTCTTCTCGATCCCGATCGAGGAGGAGACGGCCGCCCGCGTCCATCGTCTCTTCCGGGAGCACCAGAGGAGCCAGCCGATCCTGAACCTCGCGGCCTTCCTGCCGCTGCCCCGCTGGCTGCCCCGCGGCCACCGGGCCGGGACGCGGGCCACCGCGCGCGCGATCCGCGGCCTGATGGCGGAGCTGACGGAGGCCCGCGTCCGCGCCATGGCAGAGGGCCGCGCGCCGGACGATCTCGCGACCAAGATCCTCTCGGCGCGCGACCCCGAGACGGGCGAGGGCTTCACGGCGGAGGAGATGGTCGACCAGGTGGCGATCTTCTTTCTCGCGGGCCACGAGACCAGCGCGAGCGCGCTCGCGTGGACGCTCTACCTCCTGGCGCGCTACCCCGCGTGGCAGGCGCGCGCGGCCGAGGAGGCGCGGGCCCTGCCGCCCCGGCCGGAGTTCGGCGACATCGCCGCGCTCCGCGTCACGCGCGACGTCTTCCGCGAGGCGCTCAGGCTCTATCCGCCCGTGCCGATGATGGTGCGCGAGACGACGCGTCCCGAGCGCTTCCGCGACCGCGACCTGCCGCAGGGCGCGCAGATCGTGGTTTCGCCCTGGCACCTCCACCGCCACGCGCGCCTCTGGGACGAACCCGACTCCTTCGACCCCGGGCGCTGGGGGACCGAGAACGGACGGAGCTGCCTGCGCGAGGCCTTCATCCCCTTCTCCGCCGGGGAGAGGGTCTGCATCGGTGCGGGCTTCGCCATGGTGGAGGGGCCGCTCCTCCTGGCGCTTCTGCTCCGGGCGTTCCGCTTCGACCGGGTGGCGGGCGACGATCCCGAGCCGGTGGCGCACCTGACGGTGCGGTCCCGCGACGGCATCCGGCTGCGCGTGACGCGGCGGTAGGGGTCAGCGGAATTGCCGGCAATTCCGATCCGGAAAAGCCGGCTTTTCCGGGTCGTTTTCGCCGGCGAAAACGGGCCGCACGATCCGCACCGGCTCGGCATTGCAGAAGACGATGAGCTGGCCCGCGTTCTCCAGCGCGCGAAAGCCGCGCCGGTGCACCTCCGCCACGAAGCGGTCGCGGCCCACGTAGCGCTCGATGTCGCGCAGCGCGCGGCGGATCACCTTTCCCTCCCGCGCGGATTTCGAGCCGAAGATCCCTGCGATCCAGGCCTCGGGCGAGATGTTGGGGGGCGGCTTGTCCATAGAGGGGAGACTGCCAGACCGTGGTTAACGAACGCCTACCGCCCGGCCTTGACCTCGGAGAGCACGAAGACCCGGATCGCGGAGGCGAGGCCGGAGGTCACGCCGCGGCCCGCGTCGATCTCGGCGGCGAGCTCGTTCACGGAACATCCGCGCGCCTCGGCGATCCTCCGGAACTCCTCCCAGAAGGCGTCCTCGAGCGAGACGCTGGTGCGGTGCCCGCGCAGCGTCAGGGAGCGCTTGACGGGCCGGCCGTTCATTCCTCGTCGCGCCGGTGCGCCTCGAGGCGCGCCGCCTCCTGCGCGGCGCGCGCGGCCTCGGCCTCGCGCTCGGCCCTGGTGCGGCCGAACCGCGCGGCGTTCTCGTCCGCCTTGCGCTTCCTGTCGTCCCGCGCGCGCGTCTTGCGCGCGCGGGAGAGGCTGAGGACCTTGCCGGTCACGACGGGCCGATCATCTGCTCGGGGCGCACGACGCGGTCGAAGGTCTCCTCGTCGACGAAGCCGAGGCGGATCGCCTCCTCCTTCAGCGTGGTTCCGTTCCTGTGCGCGGTCTTCGCGACCTTCGTGGCGTTGTCGTAGCCGATGGTGGGCGCGAGCGCCGTCACCAGCATCAGGCTCTCGCGCATGAGCTTCCCGATGCGCTCGACATTGGCCTGCGTGCCCATCAGCATCCGCTCGGTGAAGCTGTCGGCGGCGTTGCCCAGAAGCGTCATGGACTGGAGCAGGTTGTAGGCCATCATCGGGTTGTAGACGTTCAGCTCGAAATGGCCCTGGCTGCCCGCGAAGGCGATGGCCGCGTCGTTGCCGAGGATATGGGCGCAGACCTGCGTCATGGCCTCGGCCTGCGTCGGGTTCACCTTGCCCGGCATGATCGAGGAGCCGGGCTCGTTCTCGGGCAGGATCAGCTCGCCGAGGCCCGAGCGGGGGCCCGAGCCGAGGAAGCGCATGTCGTTGGCGATCTTGTAGCAGGCCATGGCCGCCGTCTTGATCGCGCCCGACATGAAGACCATCGCGTCATGCGCGGCCAGCGCCTCGAACTTGTTCGGCGCGGTGACGAAGGGCAGGCCGGTGATCTGCGCGATGTTCGCGGCCACCGTCGTGTCCCAGCCCGTCTCGGTGTTGAGCCCGGTGCCGACCGCCGTGCCGCCCTGCGCCAGTTCGTAGATGCCGGGCAGCGCCATCTTCACCCGCGCGATCCCGTTCCGCACCTGCATCGCGTAGCCCGAGAATTCCTGGCCGAGCGTCAGCGGCGTCGCGTCCTGGGTATGCGTGCGGCCGATCTTGATGATGTCGCGAAACTCCTCCGACTTGGCTTCGAGCCCTGCGGCCAGCTTCTCGAGGCCGGGGATCAGCACCTCGTGCGCCGTCACGGCGGCGGCGATGTGCATGGCCGTGGGGAAGGTGTCGTTCGAGGACTGGCCCATGTTCACGTGGTCGTTGGGATGGACCGGCGTCTTCGAGCCGATCTCGCCGCCCAGCATCTCGATCGCGCGGTTCGAGATGACCTCGTTGGCGTTCATGTTCGACTGCGTGCCCGATCCGGTCTGCCAGACGACCAGCGGGAAATGGTCGTCGAGCTTGCCGTCGATGACCTCCTGCGCGGCGGCGATCATGGCGTCGGCGATCTCGGGCGGCAGCTTGCCGCTGGCCTTGTTGGCCTCGGCGCAGGCGCGCTTGATGACGCCGAGGGCGCGGACGATGGCCACGGGCTGCTTCTCCCAGCCGATGGGAAAGTTCATGATCGAGCGCTGCGTCTGCGCGCCCCAGTACTTGTGGCTGGGCACCTCCAGCGGGCCGAAGCTGTCCGATTCGGTTCTCGTCTCAGGGCGGGTGGCGGTCATTCCTGTCCTCCGGTATGCGGTTGCATGCCGTTTAGCTCCGGGCCACGCGTCGCGCAATGCGACCGATGCCTCACCCGGGCTGGAAAAACCTGTAGACCCGCGCGGGCGGCAGGTTCCACCAAATCTTCCCCGACACGCGCCAGTCTAGGCCCAGCTCCTCGCGAACGGGGCGCGCGACGGGCGGTTTCGGGCCGTAGGTGAACTGCACGTAGGTGCCGCCCGGGCGGACGCGGGCGAAGGTGCCGCCGAGGATGTCGCGCTGGAGGCCGAGCGGCATCGACAGGAGCGGCAGGCCCGAGACCACGGCCTGCGCATCGTCGACGGGCAGCGCGCCCACGTCGCCCGCGCTCATGCAATGCACGTTGAGGCCCGGGAACCGCGCGCGCAGCCGGTCGCAGAACTCCGGGTTCATCTCGATGGAGTGGAGGTCCTGCGGCCGTACGCCCCGGTCGAGGATCGCCTGCGTGATGTTGCCCGTCCCGGCGCCGAGCTCGATCACGGGACCGGCGGCGGGGTCGATCCCGGCCACCATCTCGGCGCAGAGGAAGCGCGAGGAGGGGGCGAGGGCCACGACCTGATGCGGCTTTCGCAGGAGCTGGCCCATGAAGAGGGCGAGGTCGGATCGGGCCGTGGTCATGGCGGGCGGCTCGGCGGGGCGCGCGTCAGTGATTGCGGCGGAAGGTGTCGAGGCTGACCACCTCGGCGTCGCGGCCGGTCCGGCCCTCGTCCTCTCCGTCGTCGTCGTCGCCGCCCGGCGCGGGATCGTCGCCCGGCCCGTCGGGGGCGGGCACCGTCTCGAAGCGCAGGCCGAACTCGACCGACGGATCGACGAAGGTGAGGATCGCGTCGAAGGGGATGTGCAACCGCTCGGGGCTGTCGCCGAAGTTCAGCGTGATCGAGAAGCCCTCGTCGTCCACCTCGAGCGCGTCGTACCAGTGCTGGATGACGATGGTCATCTCCTCCGGGTAGCGGTCCTGCAGCCAGGAGGCGAGTTCCACGCCGTCGTGGCGCGTGTCGAAGGTGATGAAGAAGTGGTGATCGCCCGGCAGCCCATGCGCCGCCACGTCGGACAGGACCGTCTGGATCAGCCCGCGCATCGCGTGATGCATCAGGCGTCCATAGGCAATCGTGTCCGGGCGTTGCGACATGGGCAGGCGATCCATCGTCATTGCGACACGCTCACCATAGAAGATTCGCGACGATATGAAAGCGCGCGCGACGTGCCCCGGAGGGATCGCGCCGGTGCGGTCACGTGTTGGCGAGGATCAACCAGGAGGCGAGCGCCGCCTCGGACCCGAAGAAGGTCCAGGATTGGCGCGAGGCCGCCTTGTCGCGGAAGATCGAGGTGACGCGGCCCACCGCCGCCCCGGCATAGGCGAGGCCCATGACGACCCAGCCGAGCGGCTCGTTCAGGATCATCGCGCCGAGGCCGAGACCGACGAAGAGGCAGCCGGAGACGGCCGAAACCTCGGTGTAGGCCATGTGTGTCGGGCCTGCGACCATGTCGAGCTGTTGCATCGTCCAGCGCGGCGCGAGCCACCCGAGGAGCCCCAGACCGATGGTCAGAAGCGCCACCGCCATGTTCACGAGATCGACCAGACTCAAGGCACCCAGCATACCGCACTCCGAAATGGTTTGCCCTTAAACGGTCGGCGGAGGCGGTTGGATCACTTGCGCCTGAAAAAAAGTTCACGCGCGCGTGAGCGGGATGCGATCGGGAGAAAGTGCAGGCTTCTGTTGCCAGGTGCCTGCGAACCCCGCCTTACCTTGCTAGAGGCAAGGACTTCAGATTTCGATCACTCGAACCGCTTACGCGGCGAGAGCAACCGGAGCACGATTGTCGTTGGCAATTATGCTTCATGCACCGATAACGGTGGTAGCTCACCGGGACAAAGCCACGTCTTTACACGTTCGTCGATCCTGTTTCGGCCCCATTCTCCCCCAACGAGGGTGTCTGGTGGAGCCGCCGGGTACCGCCCCCGGGTCCGATCCGCTTATTCCACGCGCGTTTATGTCCATAGTCCCGTTGCCGGAACATTCCGAAGATACGGCGGGGCGGGCGCGAATTCAAGGCGCGCCTCACTCCTCGCGCTCGGTCGTGAAGGTGAGCGGATAGCCCGCGCGCTCGCCCATGCCGTTGGCCTGCGCGGTCTTGGTCTCGGCGATCTCGAGGGTGAAGACGGCCACCACGCAGGCGCCGCGCTGGTGGGCCGTCATCATCACGCGGTAGGCCTCGTCCCGGTCCATGCGGAACACCGCCTTGAGCACCCGCACGACGAACTCCCTCGGGGTGTAGTCGTCGTTGAGCAGGATCACCTTGTAGAGCTTCGGCCGCCCGGTCAGCGTGGCGGCCTTCGGCTTCAGGACGGTCGACGTGCCGGCCATGGACACCTCGCGCGGTCGGTGCTTCGGGGACAGTCTAGCAGATCGAAGGGCGCCGCGGCAGGGCGGGACCGGCATCCGCCACGAAAAAGGGGCGCCCGCCCGGGGCGCCCCTCGATCCGGTCGCGGACGATCAGAAGCCCGCCTTGATCCGCTCGAAGGCCTCGGCCTGGCGCTCGCGCTGCTCGTTCGAGATCGGCAGCTGCGCGAGCAGCGGCACCGTCACCTCGCCGAGGCCGGCGGCCTCGAGCGCCTCGGCGCCGAGCGACTGGAGCGCGGCATCGTTCGCCGTGCCGAAGCCGTTCTCGAGCAGCGGCATCGCCGAGACCTCGGCGTGCATCGCGTTGACGTAGTCGTAGGCCTGGTCCTCCGAGCCTTCGCCCTCGGCCATGTTCACGTAGCCGCAGAGCCAGACGCTCGAGCCCTCGGACGTGTTGCGCTGGAAGCCCACGGGGAAGCCCTCGTCGGCGAGCGCGACCGGAACCTCGTTCCAGACCCAGGCGGCGAGCACCTGGCCCGAGGCCATGAGCTGCTGGATCTCGGCGGGGTCGACCCAGTAGTTCAGGAGGTTCGGGTGGATGCCGCGCAGCCACTCGGTCGCGGCCTCGAACTGCGCGTCCGTCACGTCCGACCAGTCGGTCACGCCGGTGGCGAGGTAGGCCAGCGCGTAGGCGTCGTCCACGTTGTCCGGGATCGACAGGCGCCCGGCATAGTCGGGGTTGTTGAAGATCTCGAGGCTGGCCACGTCCTCGGCCGGAACCTCGTCGGAATTGTAGGCGATGGCGGTCGAGCCGAAGTCGGTCGGCAGGAAGAACAGGTCGGCCGAACCCGCGCGCACGTCCTGGCCGAGGAGGTCGGCGTTCAGCGTCTCGTAGGCGGCGACGCGGGCGCGGTCCCAGGGCTCGATGATGCCCGATTCCTGCCAGCGCGGCACGGAACCCGCGCAGATATGCGTCACGTCCGAGCGGAAGCCCGCGAGCAGCCGCTGGAAGGCCTCGTCCTCGTCGCCGAAGAAGACGAACTCGGGGCTTGCGCCATGCTGGTCGATGAAGGGCTGATGATAGTCCGGGTTCTCGAAGCCGGAATAGTCGAAGACGAGCAGGTCCTGCGCGAACGCGGGCAGCGCGAGCGTGAGCGAAAGCGCGGTGCCGAGGGCGAGGCGATGGGTCATGATGGCGATTTTTCCCTGTTGGTGGTGGTGCGAGTTTTGCTCGCAGAAGTAGGGGACCGAGGCCTGTCCCGCAAGGGGTGACGCCGCGCTGCCGCGCAGCATGTGCGGCATGTCCGGCCGGTTTTCGGGGGACGGGCGCCGGGCCCGGATTTCCGTTTGTCTCGGCTGCGGAAAACGGCCAGTCTGGCCCCCGGACGCAGCGCTCGGGGGGGATCGCGGGGACATGGTGGCGGCACGCATACGCGGCATGGCGCGCCCGCACTGGCTGACGCTCTATGGCGGTATCCTGGCGGCCTGGGCGATGCTCTACGCGATGGCGCTGCCGCCCGATCTGCGCGACATGGCGGGGATTTACGGGGCGGAGTTCCTGCGGAGCCTCTGCGTCGTGACGCCGGACGCGGCCGGCCTCGCGGGGCTGACGCTCATGTGGCTCGTGATGAGCGCGGCGATGATGGCGCCGACCGCGCTCCCGGCCTTCGCGACCTATGACGAGCTCGGCCGCCGGGCCGAGACGCGTTTTGGCGCGCTCGTGGCGGGATACCTCGTCGTCTGGGGCGGCTTCTCGGTCCTCGCCGCCGTGGCGCAGATCGCGCTGACCCAGGCGGGCGCGCTGACCGTCTTCGGAGACAGCCGCTCGGCCGTCTTCTCGGGCGCGATCCTCGTCCTTGCCGGGGCCTACCAGTTCAGCGCGCTGAAGGAGGCGTGCCTTTCGAAGTGCCGCGCGCCGCTGGCCTTCTTCCTCGAGCACTGGGCGGAGGGCGCGTTCCGCAACGGCGTCCGCCTCGGGGTGGTGTGCATGGGCTGCTGCTGGGCGCTGATGCTGCTCGCCTTCGCGGGGGGCGTCATGAACATCGCCTTCATGGGTCTCGCCACCCTGTTGATGGCGCTCGAGAAACTGTCCTTCGTCGGCGCGTGGCTCACCCGCCCGCTCGGGGGCATCCTGATCGCGGGCGGGCTCGCGCTCGCGGCCAGCGCAATCGTCTGAGGGAGGAAGAGCATGCTGAGACGCAGACCCGACGCCGACCGCCTGCCGGTCAGCCAGCGCATCGACAGCCGGGTCGAGAACCCAAAGCGCCGCCAGATGCGGCCGACCGACTGGGCGATCAGGGGGGAGCTGTTCCTCAACTGCTCCTGCACGGTCTTCTGCCCCTGCGTCGTGAGCCTCGGGAAGCACCCGCCGACGGAAGGCACCTGCAAGGCCTGGATGGCCATCGCCATCGACGAGGGCCATTACGAGGGCGAGAGCCTGTCGGGCCTGAACGTGGGCCTCATGGTCGAGATCCCGGGGCCGATGGCCGAGGGCGACTGGCGCGTGGCGGCCTATATCGACGAGCGCGCGAGCGGCAAGGCCTACAACGGCCTCCTCCAGATCCTCTCTGGCGCGGCGGGGGGCACCACGGGCCTCTTCACGCTGCTCGTCTCCGAGATCATCGGGGCCGAGCGCGAGAAGGTCGTGATCGTCCGCGAGGGGCGCAAGCGCGGCCTCTACATCGGCCGCAAGATCCAGGGCGAGATCGAGATGATCGAGGGCGCCTCGCCGGAGCATCCGGTGGTCATCTCCAACACCCGCTACTGGATGGGTCCCGACGTGATCGCGGCGCGCGGGCTCAAGTCCAAGGTGCGCGACTTCGGCCGCGTCTGGGACCTCTCGGGCAAGTCCGGCGAGATCTGCGCCATCGACTGGTCGGGACCCGGCAAATGATCACGCCCGACTATGCGCGCACCATGGCGCGCTACAACGCGTGGCAGAACCAGTCGATCTACGCCGCCGCCGCGACGCTGGACGAGGCGGGGCGCGAGGCCGACCGGGGCGCGTTCTTCGGCTCGATCCGCGCGACGCTGAGCCACCTGATGTGGGGCGACCTGATGTGGATCGCCCGCTTCGACGGCGGCGAGGGGCCGGGCGGCAGCATCGCGGACTCGCCCGCGCGCTACGACTGGGCGACGCTCTGGGCCGAGCGTCCGAAGCTCGACGCGCGCATCGCGGCCTGGTCCTGGATGGTGACGGAGGAGGAACTCGCGGGCGAGTTGCGCTGGCATTCCTTCGCGATGGGCCGCGACATGGCCAGGCCCTACGCGCTGTGCGTCGTGCATCTCTTCAACCACCAGGCGCACCATCGCGGGCAGGTCCACGCCATGCTGACCGCCGCGGGCGCGCGCCCCGACGACACGGACCTGCCCTTCATGCCCGCGGACATTCCCGAATGGCGCTGATCTCGCCCTCGCGCAGGCTCCGCCGCACGCCCTTTTCCGAGGGTGTGGAGGCCGCCGGCGTCAGCGGCTACACGGTCTACAACCACATGCTGCTGCCCACGGTCTTCCGCTCGATGGAGGAGGATTACCGGCACCTCAAGTCCGCCGTGCAGCTCTGGGACGTGGCCTGCGAGCGGCAGGTGGAGGTGCGGGGGCCCGACGCGGGGCGACTGGTGCAGATGCTGACGCCGCGCGACCTGCGGGGGATGCTGCCCGGTCAGTGCTCCTACGTGCCGATGGTGGACGAGACCGGCGGCATGCTGAACGATCCCGTGGCGGTCAAGCTCGCCGAGGACCGCTGGTGGATCTCCATCGCCGACAGCGACCTCCTGCTCTGGATCAAGGCCGTCGCGCTCGGTTACCGGCTGGACGTGCTGGTGGACGAGCCCGATGTCTCGCCGCTCGCCGTGCAGGGGCCGCTGGCCGACGACCTGATGGCGCGGGTCTTCGGCGACGGCGTCCGGCAGGTGCGCTTCTTCCGCTTCGGCTGGTTCGACTTCGCGGGCCGCGACCTGCTGATCGCGCGGTCGGGCTACTCGCTCCAGGGCGGGTTCGAGATCTACCTCGAGGGCTGCGACCTCGGCATGCCGCTCTGGAACGCGCTGATGGAGGCGGGACGCGACCTCGACCTGCGCGCGGGCTGCCCCAACGGGATCGAGCGGGTGGAGGCGGGCCTTCTCAGCTACGGCAACGACATGACGCGCGAGAACACGCCCCATGAATGCGGGCTCGGCCGCTTCTGCAACACGGCCACCGCCATCGGCTGCATCGGGCGCGACGCGCTGCTCCGCGTGGCGAAGGAGGGGCCCGTCAAGCA
>NZ_JBQLZP010000223.1:0-1989 GCF_052168335.1 Roseicyclus sp.
CTGGGCCGTGGCGCACCTCCTCGTGAACGGCGACCTCGCGTCGATCCTGCTCTTCGGCGGGCTCCTCGCCTGGGCGGTGGTCTCGGTCATCCTCATCAACCGGGCCGAGCCGACGTGGCAGCGCCCGGCGAACGCCAGCGTGAAGAACGACGTCATCGCCTTCTTCGTGAGCCTCGTGCTCTACGGGGTGGTCGCGGCGATCCACACCTGGCTCGGCTACTACCCTTTCCCGGCGTGAGACCATGAAGATCTACCGACTGATCACCGAGGACGACACCTCGGCCTTCTGCCACAAGGTCTCGGAGGCGCTGTCGAAGGGCTGGGAGCTGCACGGCGACCCGGTGATGTCCTTCGACGCGGCGCGCGGCGTGATGCGCTGCGGGCAGGCCGTGACCAAGGAGATCGACACGCCCTATTCGCCCGACATGAAGCTCGGGGCGCAGTAGATGCCGAGGGACGCCATGACCGCCACCAAGACCAACCCGGGACGCTTCTTCGAGGACTACCGCGTCGGCGAGGTGATCGAGCATGCCGTCCCGCGCACCGTCTCGGGTGGCGAGCGCGCGCTCTATCATGCGCTTTACCCCGCGCGCCACGCGCTGCATTCCTCCGACGAGTTCGCGCGCGCCTGCGGCCTGCCGGAGAGCCCGCTCGACGACCTCGCGGCCTTCCACATCGTCTTCGGCAAGTCGGTCCCCGACATCTCGCTGAACGCCGTCGCGAACCTCGGTTATGCCGAGGCGCGGTGGCTCAGGCCCGTCTACGCGGGCGACACGATCCGCGCCTCCTCGCAGGTGATCGGGCTGAAGCAGAACTCGAACGGGAAGACCGGCGTGGTCTACGTGCGGACCACGGGGCGGAACCAGCACGGGCTGCCGGTGATGGAGTTCGCCCGCTGGGTCATGGTGCGCAAGCGCCACGCGGAGGCGCCGGCGCCGGAGACGGTGCTGCCCGACCTCGCCGACGCGGTCGCGCCCGAGGCCCTCGTGATCCCGGGCGGGCTCGACTTCTCCGCCTACGACTTCGTTCAGGCCGGTGAGCCGCACCGCCTCTCGGACTACGCGTTGGGCGAGATCATCGATCATGTCGACGGCGTGACCATCGAGGAAGCCGAGCACATGATGGCGACGCGGCTCTGGCAGAACACGTCCAAGACGCATTTCGACGCCACCCCCCGCGAGGACCGCAAGCGCCTGATCTACGGCGGCCACGTCATGTCGATGGCCCGCGCGCTCAGCTTCAACGGGCTCGCGAACGCGCAGGTCATCGTCGCGATCAACGGCGGCAGCCATGCCAACCCGTGCTTCGCGGGCGACACGGTGCGGGCCTGGTCCGAGGTGCTGGACACCGCGCCGACGCAGGCGCCGGGCGTCGGCGCGATCCGCCTGCGTCTCGTGGCGGTGAAGGACGGGGCGACAGTTGGCGCGTTGCGCAGCGGGGACGGCAAGTATCTGTCCGACGTGCTGCTCGACCTCGACTACTGGGCGCTGATGCCGGTTTGAAGCCCGCGCGCAGGTTCTGCGCATCATCGCGCAGAACCTGGCGTTGAGAGACCGAACAGTGCGCGATATCCGGATGGCCATCCAAGGCACACCATCCCGGAGACGCACATCATGTCGACCCTCACCACCGATTCCGCGCGCGGCGCGCTGTCCCTGCCCGACCTCCGCTCGGCCCACTGGCTCCTGCGGCTCTCGGTCGCCGGAACATTCATCTACCACGGCCTGACCAAGTTCCCCGCCCTCGAGGCCGGGGCGCAGTTCATGGGGCTTCCGCTCTGGCTCTGGACGCTCGTCGCCGTGGTCGAGGTCGCGGGCGGCCTCGCGCTTCTGGCGGGCGGCGCGCTCCGGTCGCAGGCGGGCGACCTCCTGACGCGCGCGGGCGGCGTCTCGGTCGTCGCGATCATGCTCGGCGCCATCGCGCTGGTGCATTGGGGCCAGTGGAGCAACATGCCCTCCGAGACGCACCCCGCGGGCGGGATGGAGTTCC
>NZ_JBQLZP010000224.1:0-11940 GCF_052168335.1 Roseicyclus sp.
CGCGGCAGGAGGCGGGCCTGGCCCTCCGCGAGGCGGATCGCGGCCTCCGAGCCGATGATGTCGAGCTCGAGGCGCATGGCGGTGTCGGTCCATCCGGCCTCGGCCACGCCGGTCGCGCCGCTGGCGAAGGTCAGGACCGCCGCGCCGTGGTCGTCGACCCGGTGGCCAAGCGCGTTGCCGGTCCGCGCCGCGCCCTCGGCCACGGGCCCCGCCAGCCATTGCAGCATGTCGAGGGCGTGGACCGCCTCGTCGGCGAAGCCGCCGTAGCAGGCGAGGTCCGGGTCCGTCATCCAGCTCGCGAGGTCGAGCCAGTCGGCATGGCCGCCGTCATGGGAGAAGCGCATCCGGGCGTGGACGATCTCGCCCGCCGCTCCCGATGCGATCCAGGACCGGATGCGCGCGAACCCCTCGTTGGTGCGCATGAAGTGGTTGACGTGGAGCGGCAGCCGCGCCGCCTCGGCCATCCCGGCGCAGCGGCGCGCCGCGCGGCCGCTGCCCGCGAGCGGCTTCTCGGCAAGGACCGGCAGGCCCGCCGAGAGGGCGGCGACGATGTCGGCCTCGTGATGCGCGGTCTCGCTGCAGACGAGGACGCCGCGGGCCGGGGTGCCCGCCAGCATCTCCGGCCCCGCGAGCGGCGTGGCGCCGAGGCGCGCGCAGAAGTCCTGGCGGCGGACCTCGTCGCGGTCGTGGACGTGGCTCACGCGCCAGCCCTCCTCCGCCAGCACGCGGAGATGGTCGTCGAGATGGACGTGCGCACAGCCCAAGAGGGCGAGGGTGCGGTCGTCGGACATCAGGGGGCCTCCTTCTCTCCTGTGTCGCGGTCGAGCATCCGCACCTCGCCGCGCAGGCGCGGCAGCGCCTCGGGGTGGTGCTCCTGGAGCCAGGTCATCAGCTTCTCGCGGACCTCGCAGCGCAGATCCCAGGCCTGGGGCGAGGTGCGCGCGCTCATCAGGCCGCGGATCGTGACGGTGTCCTTGTCGGTGTCGGTGACCTGGAGGTTCACCACCTGGCCGTCCCAGTGGGGCGAGGCCTCGACGATCTCGGCGAGCTTCTCGCGCAGGCGGGGAACCGGCACGGTGTAGTCGAGGTGCCAGTAGACCGCGCCGATGATCGAGGCGCTCTCGCGGGTCCAGTTCTGGAAGGGCTGCTCGATGAAATGGCTGAGCGGCACCACCATCCGCCTCCAGTCCCAGAGGCGGACGACGACGTAGGTGGCGAAGATCTCCTCGATCCAGCCCCACTCGCCCTCGACGATCACCACGTCGTCGATGCGGATGGGCTGGGTCAGCGCGATCTGGATGCCGGCGATCAGGTTCGCCAGCACCGGCCGCGCGGCGAGGCCGAGGATCAGGCCCGCCGCGCCCGCCGAGGCGAAGAGGCTGACGCCGTAGCGCTGCACGCTCTCGAAGGTCAGGAGGACCGCGCCGACGGTGAGGATGCCGACGACGATGTTGACGGTGCGCCGGAGCACGCGGGCCTGCGTGACGAACTTGCGGGCGCGGAGGTTGTCCTCGGTGTCGATGCGGTAGCGGCGCATGGCGCGGTCGGCGAAGTGGTTCGACAGGACGATGAGCGTCCAGCCGACCAGCACGATGAGGAGGATGAGGAAGAGGTGCCCGAGGCCGCTCTGCCAGCCATAGGCGAGGTCGAGGCGCGGCACCGTGACGGCGAGGGCGGCCAGCACGAAGGCCAGCCGCACCGGCCGCCGCGCGCGCCTGAGGAGCGAGGCGGCGAGCCCGCTGCCGGTGTCGACGAAGCGCCGCAGGGCGCGGAAGGCGAGCGCGTGGAGCAGGACGGCGAGGCCGATGGCGAGGAGCAGGATGAAGGCCGGCTCGACGAAGCCGGGCAGGCGCCCGAGCGCCGCGCCCAGCCGGTCGGGAAGCTCGGCCAGCCCCTCCATGCCGCCGCCTACCACCACCAGGCGACGAAGCCCGCCGTCGCGACGATCAGGATCCCCGCCCAGAGCGTGCGGTCGCGCCAGAGCGGCGTTTCCCACTGCACGAAGATGTCCTTCGTCTCGCGGCCGGACCAGACGATGTCCGAGAGGTTCTCCTTCTCGTTGCGGCTGGTGACCGCGGAGATGCCCAGATGCGTGACGATGCCGAGCAGCATCATCAGCGAGGACATGATCGTGTAGTGGATCTCGGGCAGGCCCCAGGAGGTCCAGAGGCCCGTCACCTCCTTCAGCACGAAGAGCGGGATGCCGAGGACGAGGCCGAGGATGATGGTCCAGAACGCGCCGTTGCCGTTGAGCCACGGGATGAAGAGGCCGAGGATGTAGACCACGACGATGGTGGGCACGATGTAGCTGAGCGAGGACTGGAAGTAGCTGAAGAGGCTCTCGAAGCTCGCCACCGAGGGGGCGTAGACCGCGCCGAAGACCATGACGACGCCGGTGACGACGCGGCCGAGCCAGACCTGCCGCTCCTCGCCGACGTTCCAGATCGGCTCGACGAAGTCCTTCACGACGAGGGTGGAGGCCGAGTTCATGGCGCTGTCGAGCGAGGACATGATCGCGGCGATGAGCGCGGCCATGATGAGGCCCCGGACGCCGATCGGCATGAGCTCGAAGGCGAGCGTCGGGAAGGCGAGGTCGGGCGTCTCGAGGTCGGGATAGAGCTTGAAGGCGATGATGCCGGGCAGGACCATGAGGAAGATGTTCGGCAGCTTCAGGAACCCCGCGAAGAGCGCGCCGATCTGCCCCTCGCGCAGGTCCTTGGCGCCGAGCGCGCGCTGCACGACGAACTGGTTGATCGTCCAGTAGTAGAAGCCCAGCAGCACGACGCCCCAGAGGCCCGTCCAGGGCACCAGCTCGTCGTCGCGGGGCAGGATCAGGTGCTGCATCTCGTCGGGCACGTCGACGAAGAGCTCCTGCCAGCCGCCGATCTCGTCGAGCCCGATCCAGAAGAGGACGCCCGCGCCGACGATGAGGAGGATCGCCTGCACCGTGTCGGTGACGACCACCGCCGAGAGGCCGCCGAGGATGGTGTAGAGGCCCGCCACCAGCGCGAGGACCGCCACCGCCGTCCAGAGGTTCAGGTAGCCCGTCACGTTCGAGATCACGAGCCCGCCCGCGTAGAGCGCGCCGGCCGTGTCGATGAAGAGGATCGCGAGGATCGTGAAGAGCGAGAAGGCCCGGCGCGAGCGGACGTCGTAGCGCTCCTCGAGGAACTGGGGGACGGTCGCGATCTTCGCCTTGAGGTAGGAGGGCAGGATGAAGATGGCGAAGAGGATGAGGACGAGGGCCGCCGTCCACTCGTAGTTGAAGATGACCACGCCGTTCGAGTAGGCGCCGCCCATCAGGCCCACGAAGCTCGACCCCGACATGTTCGAGGCGAAGAGCGAGAAGCCGATGAGATACCAGGGCAGGCTGCGGCCCGCGAGGAAGTAGTTGTCCGCGCCCTCGTCGTTCTTGCGCGAGACATAGATCCCGTGCGCGACGACGCCGATGAAGTAGACGAGAACGATCGCGTAATCGATCAGGTGAAGGTCGAATTTCGCTTCGCCGCCCATGGGGCCTCCCGCTTCGGTCCGGTGTGGAGCCGCGAGGCGCGCGTGGCCGCCGCGACGTTGCGGGGCGCCAACGCGGGCGGTGGGAGGGGGGTTGCAGGCGGGGGGCGAAAAACTGCGCGGAACCGGACAGTGCCGCGAGGGTTGCGGCCGCCGGAAACGCGAAAAGGGCGCGCCGGAGCGCGCCCTTTCCGGGGCGGTTCGGGGGTGAGGGTTACTGGACCGGCTCGACCCATTCCTCCATCGCGTCCAGCTCTTCCTCCGTCGCGTTGACGTAGGCGCGGAAGTTGTTGCCGAAGGCGCCTTCGTCTCGGCGCAGCTCGACCTGGTCGAGCGGCATCAGGACCGGCTTCTCGCCGATGCCGAGGAAACCGCCCACGTCGATGATGACGCCCTCGATGTTGCCGTCCTGCGAGATGCGCAGCTCGGAGAGGTCGCCGACCCACTCGTCGTTCTGGCCGTAGACGCGGGTGCCGAGAAGGTCCTCGGTCGTCATGCCTTCCCAGCTGGCGCTCTCCATCTCGTCGCGCGGCAGGCCGCGGCCCTGGGCGTAGACCTCTTCCTGGAACTGCGGGTTCTCGGTGGCGCGCATCTCGCCGGCCTGCTCGGCCTGCGCCTGGTCGTAGGTCTGCGTGCCCTCGAAGGTCGAGCGGTCGCCCGCGAAGACCACGAAGTACTCGCCCTCGTCGTCGCTGTCGGCCACGAAGCGGACGTTCTGGATGTCGATCCGCTGCTCGGTCGCGCCCGCGCCGAGGAAGCCGCCCGCATCGACGAGAAGCGCGCGCACCTCGCCCTGCTGCGTCACGATCACGTCGTCGATCTCGCCCACGCGCTGCCAGTTTTCGGGCGCGTCCGTGACCTCGGCCTCGAGGTTGTTCCAGGCGGCCGACGCGGCCTGGCCCACGTCCTCGGCGGTGTTCTCGACGGCCTGGCCCACATCGGAGGCGACATCCTCGGCGCCCTGCTCGAGCTCCTCGGCCTCGCCCTCGACGCCGCCTTCGGCGACTTCCTGCTGTTCCTCGGCGGTCATGCCGTCGTCACCGGCGGCATCGCCGGACATGGCGCTGTCGCCCTGCTGGCCCTGCTGGCCGCCCTGCATCTGGCCGTCCAGCATGTAGAGGGTGCGGCCGATCAGGCTCGAGACCATGATCTGCATGCCCTGCGCCTGCTGCTGCTGGCCCTGGGTCTGCTGGGTCTGGTTGCCCTGCGTGTCGGTCTGCGCGGCGACGGGCATCGCGAGGCCGATGGCCAGTGCGGTCGTCGTCATGAGTGTGCGCATCGTCATGTTGCGTCTCCTTTCACGTTCGTTCGAAGGTCTGTTCCTTCACGGCATGGCAACAAACGCGGGGGCCAAAGGTTGCGCGGTGGCGGGCAAATTTCGCGGGGAACCGGAGGGTCGGGGACCGCGTTGCGGCGGGTCGCTCAGGCGGGCCAGGCCTGGATCGCGATGGCGCCCGCGTAGACGGCCAGCATCGCCACGCTTTCCGCCCCGATCCGCCCCGGCCCCGCGCGCTCGCGGAAGATGAGGCCGAGGAGCAGGATCGCCGTCATCACCGCCGCCGTCCCCAGCCAGAAGAGGTCGTCGCGCCCGATGGCGTGATAGAGCGAGCCGTCGCGGTAGCCCACGTCCGAGACGGTGAGGAAGAGCGTGTCGAAGGTGTTGCCGCCGATGATGCCGCCCACCGCGAGCTGGAGCGCGCCGCGCCGGACGGCGGCGAGCGTGGTGACGAGCTCGGGCAGCGAGGTCAGCACCGCCGTCATCAGCGCCCCCACGACCGAGGAGGAGAGGCCGAAGCGCTCGATCACCTGGCCCGCCACCTGCGCGATGGTCCAGCCCGCCACGCCCATCGCGAGCATGAGGCCGAGGAACAGCAGGATCGGCCCGCGGGCGGAGCGGTTGGGCTCCTCGTCGTCCTCGGGCTCGTCGGCGCGCGTCTCCTCGGTCTCGACGGGCTCCCACATGGGATCCTCGCGCAGGCGCGCGGTGGCCCAGACGCCGGCCGCGTAGAGCGCGAAGAGCGCGACGGACGCCGGGTGGACCGCCCAGAGCGAGAAGTCGGGCCCGGCATAGGCGACGAAGGGCACCGTCAGCAGGAGGAGGAGGAGCGCGGCCTGGAAGAGGTTGGCGAGCTCGGCCGCAGCGTGCTCGAGGTTGGCCTTGCGGTAGATCATGTCGCCGAGCGCCAGGAACGCCGTCTGCGCCGCGATGCCGCCGATGCCGTTCGAGAAGGCGAGCGAGGCGTTCCCGTCGAGCGCGGAGGTCGCCGAGACGACGGTGCCCGAGATCGAGGTCGCACCGCCCAGAAGCACGCCGCCCACCATCGCCTCGCCGAGCGCGGTGCGGTCGGCGATCTTGTCGGCGAGCCCCGTCATCCTGAGCCCGGCGGCCAGGATCACGAGCGCGGCCGCCGCGCCGATCCCGAGAAGAAGGCCCGTTGACATGTCGCCGAACATGGCCCGCCAACGCGGCAGCCTCCGGTTCGGGTCCATGGACGTTGAAGAACCCTCTCCGGGCGGGGAACCGGAGCGGCCGGCACGGCGTTTCCCGGCCAGTTCCATGTCGGAACGGTCCCGGAGCATCGCACACCCATGATCAAGACCGCCATCTTCCCCGTCGCAGGCCGCGGAACGCGGCTGAGGCCCGTCACCCTCTGCGTCCCGAAGGAACTGCTGCCCGTCTACACGACGCCGCTTCTCCAGTTCGCCATCGACGAGGCGCGCGACGCCGGGATCGAGCGCTTCGTCTTCGTGACCTCGGCCGACAAGCCCGCCATCGAGCACTACGTGCGCACCTGCCACCCCGGCATCGACGCGCGCTTCGTCGAGCAGGCCGCGCCGCTCGGCCTCGGGCACGCGGTGCTCTCGGGCCGCGCCGCCGCGCGCGACGGCGAGGAGGTGGAGCAGCCGGTCGCGGTGATCCTGCCCGACGACCTGATCTTCGCGACGGTGCCGGTGCTGGCGCAGATGGCGCGCGCCTACGATCCGGCGCTCTGCCAGCACATGGTCGCGGCGATGAAGGTCCGCCCCGAGGACACCGCCTCCTACGGCATCCTCGACAGCGACATGCCCGCGCCGGGGCGGCAGATCGCGGTGCGCGGCCTCGTGGAGAAGCCGAGCCCGTCCGACGCGCCCTCCAACCTCGCCGTCGTCGGGCGCTACATCCTGCACCCGACGATCTTCGAGACGCTGATGACCACGGGCCGCGGCGCGGGCGGCGAGATCCAGCTTACCGATGCGATCCAGCGCGACGTGCAGCGGCTGGGCGTCGGGGCCTTCCGCTTCGAGGGCATCCGCTACGATTGCGGCCAGCCCGACGGACTGCTGGAGGCGGCGAGCGCGTTGCAGGACGTGCGCGACATGGTCCGGACCGGCTCGGCGGCATGACGGGTGCGGGGCCGAGACCGCCGGAGGGCCTCCTCCGGGTCGATCCACGGGACGCGGCCCTGTTTCTCGGCTTCGACGGCGCGCTGGTGGAGCGCGCCGCGCGGCCGGGCGAGGTGCGCGTGCCCGCCCGGCTCGACACCCTCCTGACCTTTCTCGACCGCGCCTCGAACGGGGGAACGGTGGTGCTGACGGGCCGCTCGCGCGCGGCGCTGACGCGGCTCCTGCCGGTGCCCTGCGGCGTCATCGCGAGCCACGGGGCCGAGCGGCACCTCTTCGGGGGGGAGGCCTTCGTCCATCCGCTTGCGGGCTCGGCGATCCTGCTGGAGCTTCAGGACGATCTCGAGCGCCTCGCCGCCGCGCGGCCCGGCCTCGCGGTGGAGCGGACGGCGGCGGGCGCGACGGTGAGTTTCCGGCGCTGTCCCGAGATGCTCGACGACTTGCGGCGGCTCTGCCGGTCGGTGGCGTCGGCCGTTCCGGGCCTCGAGATGCGCGAGACCGAGGACGCGATCGCGCTCGGTCCCGCCGGGGCGGGGCTGGCCCGCGCGGTCGATCTCGCGCTGAGGCACCGGGCGCTCGCCGGGCGCTTTCCCGTGATGTTCGGCGCCGACGAGGCGGACGAACCCGCCCTCGACCTCGTGCGCCGTCGCGGCGGCCTCTCGGTGAGGGTCGGGCCGGGGCCGAGCGTCGCGGAATACCGCGTCGAGGGTCCGGCGGAGGTGCGGGGCCTGCTGGCGGGATGGCTCGAAAGGGCGATGGGGCTGGCATGAGCGCACGCCTCGTCGCCGTCTCGAACCGCATCCCCACGGAGGCGGAGCCCGCGGGCGGCCTCGTCGTGGCGCTGCACGAATGCCTGAAGGCGCAGGGCGGCCTCTGGGTCGGCTCCGCCCCCGATCCGGTGGAGGTGCCGACGCAGGCCCTGACCGAGATGGTCGAGGCGGGCGAGGGGCCCTACCGGCGGATGACCTTCGACATCACGCAAGCCGAGCGCGAGGGCTTCTATCTCGGCTACGCGAACGGCGTGCTCTGGCCGCTGTTCCACCGGCGCACCGACCTCATCGACGTGGACGCCGCCCATGCGGAGGCCTACCGCGCGGTCAATGCCCGCGTCGCGCGCCTCCTGGCCGACGAGCTCCGGCCCGACGACATGGTGTGGATCCACGACTACCACTTCCTGCCGCTCGCCTGCGAATTGCGCGAGCTCGGCGTGGAGAACCGCATCGGCTTCTTCCTGCACACGCCGTTTCCGCAGGCCGCCGACCTGCCCGCCCTGCCAGAGCGGGAGGAATTCCACGACTGGATCGCGGCGCACGACCTCGTGGGTCTCCAGACCGAGCGGGACGTCTCCGCGCTATTGGAGCTGTTCCGCGCGGACCCCGAGACGGAGATGCTGCTGAACGGGCGGATGCGGCGGCGGGGGGCGCAGTTCGCCGTAGGCTCCTTCCCCATCGGCATCGACGCGGACGAGTTCGAGAGCCTCGCGCGGGAGAATTCCTGGGACGACGGCCTCGGCCTCGGGCCGGGGCAGAAGCTCGTGCTGGGCGTCGACCGGCTCGACTATTCCAAGGGGCTGGTGAACCGCTTCGAGGCTTTCGGCGCCTATCTCGACCTGCGCGAGGAGGACGAGGCGCGGGCGACCTTCATCCAGATCGCGCCGCCCTCGCGCTCGGCCCTCTTCGCCTACCAGGAGATCCGCGAGGAACTCGAGACCATGTCGGGCCGCGTCAACGGCACCCATGCCGAGCTCGACTGGACGCCGATCCGCTACATCTGCCGCTCGGTGCCGCGCCCGCGCATCGCGGGGCTGATGCGGCGGGCGGATGCCTGCCTGGTCACGCCGCTGGCCGACGGGATGAACCTCGTCGCCAAGGAATTCGTGGCGGCGCAGGACCCCAGGGATCCCGGCGTCCTCGTCCTGTCGCATTTCGCGGGCGCGGCCGAGCAGATGCAGGCCGCGCTGCGGGTGAACCCCTACGACATCGGCGAGATGGCGCGCGCGATCCGCAGCGCCGTGACCATGCCGCTGGAGGAGCGCCGGGCGCGGCACGCCGAGCTTCTGGACGGCGTGCGGCGCGAGGATGTCGCGTGGTGGACGAAGAACTTCCTCGACCGGCTGGCGGGCGCGCGGGGCGGCGGCGCGCTGCGCGCGGCGCAGGGCTAGGGCATGGAGCGGCAGCCGATCGTCGGGGGCGGCAGGCAGGCGCGGATCGCGCTGGGCCTTCTGGCCGTCGTCGCCATCCTCCTCGCCGGATGGGCGCTGCGCGGGATGGCGGCGGTGGTGATCCCGCTCATCCTCGCCATCTTCGTGACGCTCGCGACGCTGCCGCTCGACCGCCTGATCGCGGGGCGGATGCCGAGGGGGCTCGGCTGGCTCGGGCGGGCGGCGGTGATGCTGGTCCTCCTCCTGATCCTCGGCGCCTTCATCGGCGGGCTCGCCTATTGCGTCGGGCGCATCGCGACGGAGCTGCCGAACCTGCCCCAGGGCCTCGGCGGGCTTCTGCCCGGCGAGGACGCCACGGGGCTCTCCGGGACGCTCCGCGACATGCTGGAGGGGCGGGGCGAGATGTTCCTGTCGCGCGTGATCGGCACCGCCACCTCGCTGGCCCAGGCGGTGGCGAGCGCGATGGGCGTCGTCTTCGTCGGCCTCTTCCTGGTGCTCTTCCTCGTCCTCCTCGCGCTCAGCGAGGCCGAGACCTGGGAGGCGAAGTTCGACGCCCTGCCGCCGAGGGGCGCGGGCGGGTGGCGGCGGGCGGCGGACACGCTCGGCGCCGCGCTCCGCCGGTTCATCGTGACGCGCGCGGCGGTGGGAGTGATCTCGGCCACGGCCTACAGCCTGTGGCTGCTGCCCTTCGGGCTCGAGCTGATCCTCGTCTGGGCGATCCTGACCTTCCTGATGAACTTCATCCCCAACATCGGCGCGGTGATCTCGGGCGTGTTCCCGACGGTCTACGCCTTCCTCACGCTCGACCTCGGCACCGCGCTGCTGATCGGGGCGGGGCTGACGCTGATCGAGCAGGTGATCGGCAACTGGGTGGACCCGCGGATGCAGGGCAACCAGGTGGCGCTGTCGCCGCTGGTCATCCTCGTCGCGGTGGTGTTCTGGAGCTGGGTCTGGGGCGTGGCGGGCGCGTTTCTCGGCACGCCGATGACGCTCGCCATCATGATCCTGTGCAACGCGGTGGCGGGCCTGCGGCCCGTCGCGCTGATCCTGTCGAACCAGCCGAGCCCCGAGGATCTGGACCGGGCGCTCGGCTGGCGGGACTGAGCCGTCAGAAGACCCAGGCGAGCAGGATCACGAGGACGACCGCGACGGCGAGGCCGACCCAGAGCATCGTCGACGCCCCCGACGCGCGCGACCGGCCCGCGGGCACGGTCGAACGTTCGGGCGTGTCGGCGGCGCCCGCGTCGCCGGGGCCCGCGCGCACGTCGCCCTCGGCCTCGCCGGGGACGAGGTAGCTCGGCACCGGCTGCACGCCTCCGGGGCCCGCGGCGGAGGCGGGGCCGGGCGCGGGCTCGGGCCGTCCGGCGGGGGCGGCGTCGCTGCCGCCGGGCGTCGCGGGGCGGTCGGCGTCCCGGGTGCCGGTGGCGGAGCGCGCGTCGCCCGCACCGGACTCGTGGCGCCGGTCGTGTCCGCTGGCTTCGGCGCGCTGGCGGTTCTCGGTCACGAGCTGGTCGCGGTTCTTCGGGTGGGTGCCGTGCGGCCCCTCGTCGATCTCGGGCTGCCAGCGGGGCTTTTCCCTGGCCATGTCGGTTCTCCTTTCGGTCCGGATCCGGTCTTGCCGGGTCAGCCGACCAATGTTCCGCCGGGGCTTCGGTTCCCCGGAAGGACGGGCCCTGGCCCGGAACCGCGCGCGGCGCCTGACGTTGCGTCAGGAGGCACATCGCAGACCACCGAGAGGAGCATCCATGCACACGGCCACATTCCCGATCCGCCCGACCTCCGCCGCGTCGCGGTCCGCGCTGGCGGGCCTTGCCGCCGCCGCGCTGGTCCTCGCGGGCCCCGCGCCCGCGCAGGACGGCGCCTTTCCGGCCCCCGCGGGCTTTTCCGAGATGGTCGAGGCGCGGCTTCCCGCCGTCGTCGGTATCCTGTCCACCGGCCCCGCGCCCGAGAGGCAGCCGGGCCCCATGCCGCAGCTTCCGCCGGGCCTCGAGGAATTCTTCGGAATGCCCGGGCAGGGACCGCAGGCGCGGCCGCCCGGACCGCTGCGCAGCCAGGGCTCGGGCTTCATCGTCTCAAGCGACGGCCTCGTGGTGACGAACAACCACGTCATCGCGGGCGCCGAGCGGATCGAGGTGGTGCTGAACGACGAGCGGCGGCTCGAGGCCGAGCTTGTCGGCACCGACCCCGCGACGGACATCGCGCTTCTCCGGGTCGACGGGGGCGGCGAGTTGCCGAGCGTCGAATGGGGCGCGTCGGAAGACCTCCGGATCGGCGACTGGGTCGTGGCGATCGGCAATCCCTTCGGCCTCGGCGGCACGGTGACGGCGGGCATCGTCTCGGCCCGGTCGCGCGACATCCGGTCGGGGCCCTACGACGACTTCATCCAGACCGACGCCGCGATCAACCGCGGCAACTCGGGCGGCCCGCTCTTCGACGCCTCGGGCGACGTGGTGGGCGTGAACACGGCGATCTTCTCGCCCACGGGCGGCAACGTGGGCATCGGCTTCGCCGTGCCCTCCCGCGTGGCGCAGGCCATCGTCGCGGACCTTCAGGACGACGGCACGGTCGAGCGCGGCTGGCTCGGCGTGCAGGTGCAGTCGATCGACGACGAGCTTGCGGAGGCGCTGGGCCTCGAGGAAGCGCAGGGCGTGCTCGTGGCCGACGTGACCGAGGGCAGCCCAGCGGCCCAAGCCGGGCTCGAGGCGGGCGACGTGATCCTCGAACTGGCGGGCCAGGGCTTCGAGGAGCCGCGCGAGCTGTCGCTGGCCGTTGCGGACCTGCCCACGGGCGAGCCGGTGCCGGTGAGCTACCTGCGCATGGGCGCGCGCGAGGAGACCGAGGTGACGATCGGCCTGCGTCCGGACCTCGCCGTTGCAGGCGCCGAGCCG
>NZ_JBQLZP010000225.1:0-3967 GCF_052168335.1 Roseicyclus sp.
AGACCAGCTCCATCAGCGCGTCGTCCTTCAGGATGCGGCTGCGCGGGATGTTCTTCTCCTGCGCCATGCGCTCGCGGAAGGCGGCGAGCTCCTTGGCGACGGCGAGGAGCTTGGGCGAGGAATTCCTGAGCTTCAGCCGCTGCCAGGCCTCCTCGGGATCGACCACGTAGGCGGAGGCGTCGGTCAGCGCGCCAAGCTCCTCCTCCATCCAGTGCGTGCGCCCCGAGCGGTCGAGCTCGGCCTGCAGGTGCTCGTAGATCTGGCGCAGGTGCGTCACGTCGGCCAGCGCGTATTGCTGCTGCGCCTCCGAGAGCGGGCGGCGCGACCAGTCGGTGAAGCGCGAGGACTTGTCGAGCGGGGCGCGCGCCACCTTGCGCACCAGCGTCTCGTAGCCGACCTGGTCGCCGAAGCCGCAGACCATCGCCGCGATCTGCGTGTCGAAGAGCGGCGCGGGCACGACCTTGCCCTCGACCCAGAAGATCTCGAGATCCTGCCGGGCGGCATGGAAGACCTTCACCACGGAGGGATCGCGGAAGAGCGCGTAGAGCGGATCGAGCGACAGGCCCGGCATCATCGGGTCGATCAGGACGGCATCCGCGTCGTCCGTGCCCGGCAGCGCCATCTGCACAAGGCAGAGCTGCGCGTAATAGGTGCGCTCCCTCAGGAACTCGGTATCGACGGTGACGTAGGGCGCGCCGGCGGCTTTCTCGCAGTAGGCGGCAAGCGCGTCCGTGGTGGTGATGATCTCAGGCACTCGGGGCTCGATACGGGTCAGTTTCCGACCGTTTAGGCGAGCGGGCGGGGAAAGGAAAGACCGCGCGGCTCAGCCGGGCAGGAAGACCGGCCTGCGGTCGCCCGCCGCGTAACGTCTGAGCACCGCCGGATAAAGCGCGTGCTCCGCCTGAAGGACGCGGGCGGCGAGCGTGTCGGGCGTGTCGCCGGGCAAGACCGGCACCCGCGCCTGGCCGAGGATCGGCCCGTCGTCGAGGGCGGGCGTCACCTCGTGGACGGTGCAGCCCGCCTCGGCGTCGCCGGCGGCGATGGCGCGGGCGTGCGTGTCGAGACCGCGATACTTCGGCAGGAGCGAGGGGTGGATGTTCAGCATCCTGCCCTCCCATCGCCCCACGAACCCCGCCGTCAGCACGCGCATGAAGCCCGCAAGGCAGAGGATGTCGGGCGCGAAGGGCGCGAGCGCTTCCGACAGCGCCGCCTCGAAGGCCGCGCGGTCGCCCCGAAAGTGCCGGTGATCGACGGCGACGGCCGGAATGCCCAGGTCCCGCGCCCGCGCGAGGCCGCCCGCCTCGGGCAGGTTCGCCAGGACGACGCAGGGGCGCGCCGGGTGCTCCCCGGTCATCGAGCGCGCGAGCGCGACCATGTTCGACCCGCCGCCCGAGATCAGGATGCCGACACGTTTCGTCACGCGAGGGTGCCGGTGTAGCGGACCCCCTGCCCCGCCTCGACCGCGCCGAGGCGGACGACGCGCTCGCCCTCGGCCGCCAGCAGGTCGGCCAGCGCATCCGCCCGCTCGGCCGCCACGACGAGGACCATGCCGATCCCGGCGTTGAAGGTCTTGAGAAGCTCGGCCTGCGCCAGCCCGCCCTCCTCCGCCAGCCAGCGGAAGACGGGCGGCAGCGACCAGGACGCGAGGTCCACGCGGGCGCCGAGCCCCTCGGGCAGGACGCGCGGCAGGTTCTCGGTCAGCCCGCCGCCGGTGATGTGCGCGAGGCCGTGGACGCCGCCCGACCGGATCGCCGCAAGCGCGGGCGCCACGTAGAGGCGCGTGGGCGCGAGCAGCGCCGCACCGAGCGCGCCGCCGCCGAAGGGCGCCGCCGCGTCCCAGTCGAGGCCCGAGCGCTCGACCACCTTGCGCACCAGCGAGTAGCCGTTGGAATGCACCCCGTCCGAGGCGAGGCCGAGAAGCACGTCGCCCTCCACGACCCCCGCGGGCAGCGAGGCGCCCCGCTCCATCGCGCCCACGGCGAAGCCCGCGAGGTCGAAGTCGCCCTGCGCGTAGAGGCCCGGCATCTCGGCCGTCTCGCCGCCGACGAGCGCGCAGCCCGAGCGGCGGCAGCCCTCGGCGATGCCGCCCACGATGCGCGCGGCGGCATCGACATCGAGCTTGCCGGTCGCGAAATAGTCGAGGAAGAACAGCGGCTCCGCCCCCTGGCAGACGAGGTCGTTGACGCACATCGCGACGAGGTCGATGCCGATCGTGTCGACGGCGCCGGTGTCGATCGCGATCTTCAGCTTCGTGCCCACGCCGTCGGTCGCCGCGACGAGGATCGGGTCGGAATAACCCGCCTCCTTCAGGTCGAAGAGCGCGCCGAACCCGCCGAGCCCCGACATGACGCCCGGCCGTGCCGTGGCGGCCGCGGCGGGCTTGATCCGGTCCACCAGCGCGTTGCCCGCGTCGATGTCGACGCCCGCCTCGGCATAGGTCAGGCCGTTGCCGCGGTTCCCTCCGCTCGTCCTGTCGGCCATGCTGCGCACTCCTCTGTCGCCCCGCGAGGGCGCGTTAGCAGGTGGGCGGGGCAGCGTCCATGCGGCGCAGGCCTCAGGACGTGCGCGCCCCCCCGGCCGAGCGCCGCCCGATCCAGAGGAACAGCGCCATCATCGGCGCCGTCGCCGCCACGAGGATCGGGGCGTTCGGCGGCAACCGGCTGCCGCCGACCCCTTCGCGCACCGTCGGCAGGACGTTCGACAGAAGCATCGGGCCGATCACCGTGAGCAGGAGGAAGACGACCATGCAGACGCCCCAGATCTTCGCCCAGTCCTGCATCGCCAGCGCCCGCGTCGCCCGCCGCGTCGCCTGCATCCCCACGTCGGCGGCGGGAGCGGAGGCGAGGATCACGCTCGTCGCGAGGCTCGGCGGCAGGCCCGCGAAGTTCACCAGAAGGCCGTAGAGAACGGTCAGGCCGACGAACCAGGCGACGTAGCGAAGGGCGAGCAGGGATAGCGGCGGCATGGTCGTGTCTCCGTCTGTCGGGTCGGCCCAGTCCTAGTGCAGCCCCCAGCGTGCCGCAAGCGACTGCGCTTGACGCATGGGGAAGCCCTGAATAAGCGTGACCCCGGCGGGCCTGTAGCTCAATGGTTAGAGCAGAGCGCTCATAACGCTTTGGTTGGGGGTTCAAGTCCCTCCGGGCCTACCAGGATCGAGGCGCAAGTGCCTGGTTTTGCGAATCTTCGTCAGAGGATTGCCGGAGCTGGGCCCCGCTGAGGGGCCCGCATTGATCATTCGAGCGCCGCCGCGCGGGTCTCGCCTGGGTTGTCCGGCATGCTGCCCGACGCTCCGATCCGGGAGACCTGGGAGGGGTCGATGGGCGCGCTCGACACCCCGTCGGGCGCGCGCCACATCGGCGTCCGAGCGCCCTCACCCCGCCCGGAAGGCGCGCCGGAAGTAGCGGACGAGCGGCTCCGCCAGGTAGGAGAGCGGCGTGCGATCCGCCGTGCGCAGGAAGGCTTCGACCGGCATCCCCGGCCTCAGTCCCGGCAGGTCGGCCAGCACGGCCGCATCGGGCTCGATCACGGCGCGGTAATGGGCGGCGCCGGTGGCCGCGTCCCGCTCGGCATCGGCGGAGAGGGTGACGACGCGGCCCCGCAGTTCCGGCGCCATCCCGCGGTCGAGGGCGGCGAGGACGAGCGCGACCTCCTGCCCCGGCCGGACCTGGTCGGCGTCGGACGGATCGATGCGGGCCACGACCCGAAGGCGCCGCCCCTCGGGCAGGAGGAACATGGTCGCCGCCCCCGGCCGCACGACCGAACCCTCCGCCGCGATGCGCGAGCCGAAGACGGTGCCCGCGACGGGCGCGCGCACCTCGAGCCGGGCGATCCGCTCCCTCAGGCCGAGCTGGCGCTGCTCCAGCTCGAAGCGCATCGCGCCGAGGTCGCGGAGGCGCGCGAGCGCCTCCTCCCGCCGCAGATCCGCGAGGCGCAGCGCCTCGAGGTCGAGCGTGGCGATCTCCGCCTC
>NZ_JBQLZP010000226.1:0-10813 GCF_052168335.1 Roseicyclus sp.
GACGAGGCCGGCGCGCCTCCCGCCACGTCATCCGCATGACACAGCGCCGCGCCTTGCGCAGGCGGGTTTTACACCGGAGCGACCGGACGCTATCCAGTGCATAGACCTTGAGTCCGTAAGGTTACAAGAATGAGCCAGGAAGGCCACTTCCTCATCCTGATGGCGCTTCTGCCGTTCATCGGGGCCCTCGTGCCGGGCCTGATGATCCGGGCGGGACGCAACGCCTGCGCGAGCTTTACCGCCGTTCCCACGGCGCTCGCCCTCGTCATGCTGCTGATCCTCGCGCCGCAGGTGATGCGCGGCGAGGTGATCCAGGCCGAGATCGAATGGCTGCCGCAGCTCGGCCTCTCGGCCTCGTTCTTCCTCGACGGGCTGGGGCTGCTCTTCGCGGGGATGATCCTCGGCGTCGGGCTCCTCATCACGCTCTATGCGCGGTTCTACCTCTCGGGAGCGGACCCGATGGGGCAGTTCTACACCTATCTCCTGCTGTTCCAGGGCGCGATGCTGGGCATCGTGCTGTCGGACAACATCCTGCTTCTGCTGGTGTTCTGGGAGCTCACGTCGCTCTCGTCCTTCCTGCTCATCGGCTACTGGAAGCACCTGCCCGAGGGGCGGCAGGGCGCGCGCATGGCGCTGGCCGTCACGGGGGCGGGCGGGCTCGCGATGATCGGGGGAATGCTGATCCTCGGCAACATCGCCGGCAGCTACAACCTGACCGACATCCTGCAGGCGGGCGACGCGATCCGCGCCTCCGAATGGTACATCCCGGCGCTGATCCTGATCCTGCTGGGCGCCTTCACCAAGTCGGCGCAGTTCCCGTTCCACTTCTGGCTGCCGCACGCGATGGCCGCGCCCACGCCGGTCTCGGCCTACCTGCACTCGGCCACGATGGTGAAGGCGGGCGTGTTCCTGATGGCGCGGATGTGGCCCGTCCTGTCGGGCACCGACGCCTGGTTCTACATCGTCGCCACCACGGGCCTCGTGACGATGGTGGTCGGCGCGCTCATCGCGCTCTTCAAGGACGACCTCAAGGCGCTGCTCGCCTTCTCGACGGTCAGCCACCTCGGTCTCCTCACGATGCTGCTGGGCTTCGGCACGCAGGCGGCGGCGGTCGCGGCGGTGTTCCACATCATCAACCACCTGACCTTCAAGGCCGCGCTCTTCATGACGGCGGGGATCGTCGATCACGAGACCCATACCCGCGACATCAAGCGCCTCGGCGGCCTGCGCCACCTCATGCCCGTGACCTTCGTGATCGGCACGGTCGCGGCGCTGTCGATGGCGGGCATCCCGCTCTTCAACGGGTTCCTGTCGAAGGAGATGATGCTCGAGGAGGCCTCGCACACCTACTGGGCGGGGAGCGACTGGGCCGTTCCCGCGCTCGCGACCTTCGGCGCGCTCCTGTCGGTGGCCTATTCGCTGCGCTTCATCGTGCATGTCTTCCTCGGCCCGGTCCGCGACGACTACCCGCACAAGCCGCATGACCCCTCCTTCGGGATGTGGGCGGCGCCCGCGCTCCTGGCCGTGCTCGTCGTCCTGATCGGGACGATGCCGTTTCTCGCCGACGGCCTCGTCGGCGTCGCGGCGAGCGCGGTGACGGGGGCCGAACTCCATCCGCATCTGAAGATCTGGCACGGGGTCACGCCCGCGCTGTGGATGTCGCTCATCGCCGTCGCGGGCGGCGCGGTCTTCCTCGCACTCCACGGCATCTTCGACCGCGCCTGGCTGGCGACGCCGCGGCCCGAGGCCAAGGTCATCTTCGACCGGCTGGTGGCGGGGGCGGCCGGCCTTTCGGCGTGGATCACCTCGGCCACGCACAACGGCGCCATCAGCCGCTACCTCGCGATCTTCGTCTTCGCCTCCGTGGCGCTCGGGGCGGTCGCGTTCTTCGGCGGCGGCCTCTCCGCACCCACGCGCGGCCTCCTGCCGGTGCCGGCGGTGATCGGAGCCGGCTGGCTCATGCTGATCGCGGCGACGATCTCGGTCGTCGTCATGCACCGCAACCGCTTCCAGGCGCTGGTGCTCGTGGGCGTCATCGGTCTGTCGATCTCCGCCGGGTTCTCCTACCTCTCGGCGCCGGATCTCGCGCTGACGCAGATCTCGGTCGAGACGGTGACGATCATGCTGCTGCTGCTCGCGCTGCACTTCCTGCCGAAGACCACCCCGAAGGAGAGCGGCGCGGGACGCAAGCTCCGCGACGGGGCGATCGCGCTCGCCGCCGGGGCGGGGATCGGCGGGCTCGCCTACGCCTTCCTTCTGCGCGACATCGACACGATCTCGGGCTTCCACCTCGAGAACAGCTACGAGGGCGGCGGCGGCACCAACGTGGTCAACGTGATCCTCGTCGACTTCCGCGGCTACGACACCTATGGCGAGATCATCGTGCTCGGGATCGCGGGCCTCATCATCTACGCGCTGATGCACGCGCTCCTCGGCGGGCCCGCGGCGCGGCGGCTGCGCAACGTCGACTACAGCGCCAACCGCTCGCGCGACCGGCACCCGCTGATGATGGTCGTGGTCACGCGCGTCCTCATGCCCATCGCCGTGATGGTCGGCGTCTACATCTTCCTGCGGGGCCACAACCAGCCGGGCGGCGGCTTCGTCGCGGGCCTCGTCATCGCCATCGCGCTCCTGATGCAGTACATGGCCTCGGGCTTCGCCTGGACGCAGGCGCGCAAGCGCATCGAGTATCACACGATGATCGGCTTCGGCGTCATCATCGCGGGGCTGACGGGCATCGGCGCCTGGTTCAACGGCCTGCCCTTCCTGACCAGCGCCTATACCTATGTCCACCTCCCGCCCGTCGAGGAGTTCGAGCTCGCCACCGCGATGCTCTTCGACCTCGGTGTGTTCCTGACCGTGCTCGGCGCGGTGATGCTGATGCTCTACAGCCTCAGCCGGATCGCGCAGCACACCGGCGAGACGGTGAACCTCGAGCCCATGGACTACGATCCCGGCGAGCACGCCGACGAAGAGAAGGCGCGCTGAGATGGAGATCGTCGTCGCAAGTTCGGTCGGGGTCCTGACCGCGGGCGGGGTCTACCTGCTCCTCCGGCTCCGGTCCTTTCCCGTGATCCTCGGCCTCGCGCTCCTGTCCTACGCGGTCAACGTCTTCATCTTCGCGAGCGGGCGCCTCGCCATCGACCAGTCGCCGATCCTCGCGCGCTACGGCGAGGCGACCTATACCGACCCGCTGCCGCAGGCCCTGGTGCTGACGGCCATCGTGATCTCCTTCGGGATGACCGCTGTGCTGGTGATGATCGGGCTCGGGGCCTATCTCGAGGCCGACGACGACCGGATCGACATGGAGCGCACGGACGCCGACGAGGAGGCGCGGCGCTGATGCACTGGCTCATCGTTCCCGTCGTCCTGCCGGCGATGCTGGCGCCGATCCTCGCCTTCGTCATGCGCCACGACATCACGCTCGCGCGGACCTTCTCGGTCGCGGGCACGGCGGCGCTGGTGGCCGTGGCGCTGGGCCTCGCCGCGATGGCGGCCGACGGGACCACGCATGTCTACCGCCTCGGCGACTGGCCCGCGCCCTTCGGGATCGTGCTGGTGCTCGACCGGCTGTCGGCGCTCATGGTTCTGCTGACCGCGACGCTGGCGCTCATCGTGCTGATCCACGCCATCGCGACGGGCTGGGACGACCGCGGCCGGCATTTCCACGCGCTCTTCCAGTTCCAGCTCATGGGCATCTGCGGCGCGTTCCTGACGGGAGACATCTTCAACCTCTTCGTCTTCTTCGAGGTGCTGCTGATCGCCTCCTACGGGCTGATGATCCATTCCGGCGGGCGCGAGCGGATGCGGGCGGGCCTGCAATACGTGGTGATGAACCTCGCGGGCTCGACGCTGTTCCTCTTCGCGCTGGGGACGCTCTACGCCTCCACGGGCACGCTCAACATCGCCGACCTCGCGCTCCGCGCGGCCGAGATCCCGCCCGAGGAGGCGGCGCTCGTCCGGGTCGCGGCGATGCTCCTGATGATCGTCTTCGCGGTGAAGGCCGCCCTCTTCCCGGTGCAGTTCTGGCTGCCCGCGACCTATGCGAACGCCCCCGCGCCGGTCGCGGCCCTCTTCGCGATCATGACGAAGGTCGGCGCCTACGCGATCATCCGGGTGCATACCACGGCCTTCGGTCCCGGCATCGAGGGGACGGAGAGCGTCGCGGCCGCCTGGCTCTTCCCCGCGGCCATCGTCACCATCGCGGTCGGCGCCTTCGGTGTCCTCGGCGCGCGGCGGCTCATGCCGCTCATCGCCTTCTCGGCGGTGGGGTCGATGGGCACGCTGCTCGTCGCGGTCGCCGCGTTCACGCCCGAGGCGCTGACCGCCGCGCTCTACTACACGGTGCATTCGACCTTCGCGGCGGCCTGCCTGTTCCTGATCGCCGACCTCGTGGTGACGCGGCGTTCGGGCGACCGGCTGGGCGCCGCGCCCGCGACGGTGCAGAACGGCCTCTTCGCCGCGCTGTTCTTCGCGGGGGCCATCGCCATGGCGGGGATGCCGCCGCTCTCGGGGTTCCTCGGCAAGCTCCTCGTGCTCGACGCGGTCCGCGCACCTGCGCAGATGCCCTGGGCCTGGACCGCGATCCTCGTGGGTTCGCTCCTGACCATCGTCGGCTTCGCGCGGGCGGGGAGCATCCTGTTCTGGAAGTCCACCTCCATCCCGCACCCGATCCCCGACATGCACGAGCACGTCCCGCCGAAGGCCCTGCCGCCCGCCGCCCGCGCCGCCGAGGTCGCGCCCGCGATGCTGAGCCTTGCGGCGCTCGCGGCGCTGGCCGTCTTCGCGGGGCCCGCCGCCTCGTACCTCGAGGCGACCTCCGCCCAGGTCTTCGACCGTGCGGGCTACGTGTCGGCCGTCCTCGGCCCGGCGACGGAGGAGTGAGCCCATGCTGATGCGCCTCGTCCCCCATCCGCTCCTCAGCCTGGCGCTGGTCCTCGTCTGGCTCGGCCTCGTGAACAGCTTCACGCTCGGCAACCTCATCCTCGGAACGGCCTTCGGCCTCGCCATCCCGATGGTCACGCGCGCCTACTGGCCCGACCGCCCGAGGATCGCGCGGCCGCTCAAGATCGCCGAATACTTCCTGATCGTGCTCTGGGACATCGTCGTGGCGAACGTGCAGGTGGCCGCGGTCATCCTGTTCCGGCGCGAGAAGACCATCCGCTCGCACTGGATTCCCGTCCCGATCGAGCTGACCTCGGCCGAGGCCATCACCATCCTCGCGGGCACCATCACGATGACGCCCGGCACCGTCTCGGCGACGCTGTCGGCGGACGGCAGCGCGATCCTCGTCCACTGCCTGCACACCGACGATCCCGACGACGTGCGCGACAGCATCAAGTCCCGCTACGAGAGGCGCCTGAAGGAGATCTTCCCATGATCGAAGCCGCACTGCTCTTCGCCGCCGCCTGCTACGGCGTCGCCCTCCTGCTCGACCTCTGGCGCATCGTGCTCGGGCCGGACGCGGCCGACCGCATCCTCGCGCTCGACACCATGGTCATCAACGTCATCGCGCTCCTGGTGCTCTACGGCATCTGGCGGGGCACGGCGATCTACTTCGAGGCGGCGATGCTGGTCGCGATGGTGGGCTTCGTCTCGACCGTCGCCTACTGCCGCTTCCTGCTGCGCAGCGACATCATCGAGTGAGGGCCGCCCCATGAGTTTCGTCGCCGAATTCCTCATCGCCGTCTTCCTCGTCATCAGCGGGGTCTTCGGCTTCGTCGGCTCCTACGGTCTGGTGAAACTGAAATCGACGCTGCAGCGCCTCCACGCACCGACCAAGGCCACGACGCTCGGCGTGGGCGGGGTCCTCATCGCCTCGATGATCTTCTTCTACGCCGACACCGGCCACCTGTCGGTGCACGAGTTGCTGATCACGCTGTTCCTGTTCCTCACCGCGCCGATCACCGCGAACTTCATCGCCAAGACCTACATGGCGATGAACCTGCGGCGCGAGGACCTGCCCGAGAGCGGGGGCGAGTACGGCTGGTCGGTCTACGACGATCCGCCGCCGGAGGGCGACGGAAGGTCCTGACGCCTCCCGCGACCGCACCGCATACGCAAAAGACCGGGTTGGAGCCCCGGCTTTTGTGCATTACAGATAGCACTCGCAAAAAAACAATCCGATCAGGGAGGATCGCAATGAAACTCGTACAGGCCCTCGCGGCCAGCACCCTCGTCGCGCTTGCCGTTCCGGCGACGGCGCAGGAGCAACTGTCGATCGCCACGGGCGGCACCGGCGGCGTCTACTACCCGATGGGCGGCGGTCTCGCCGAGGTCATCAACAACAACGTCGACGGCTACTCGGCCACCGCGGAAGTCACCGGCGCCTCGGTCGAGAACATGGGCCTCATCGCCACGGGCGATGCGGACCTCGCGCTCGCGCTCGCCGATACGGTGCAGCAGGCCTACGAGGGCACCGGCCGTTTCGAGGGCCAGCAACTGCCGATGATCCGCGGCCTCGCCTCGATGTATGCCAACATGATCCACATCGTGGCGCTCGAGAGCAGCGGCATCACCTCGCTGGACGACCTGCGCGGCAAGCGCGTGTCCGTCGGCGCGCCGGGCTCGGGCACCGAGGTCAACGCCGACGCCATCCTGTCGGCCAACGGCATCAGCTACGACGACATCGAGGAGCAGCGCCTCAACTTCAACGAGACCGCGGACGCCCTCGCCAACGGCGACATCGACGCGGGCTTCTGGTCGGTCGGCGCGCCGACTTCGTCGATCCTGAACCTCTCGACGACGAACGACATCGTCATCATCGCGCTGACCGAGGAAGAGATGGCCGCCGCCATCGCGCAGGACCCGGTCATGTCGCGCACGACGCTTCCGGCCGGCAGCTACACGGGCGTGGACGAGGACATCACCGTGCTCGGCATCCCGAACGTGCTGGCCGTCTCGTCCGAGATGTCGGACGACCTCGCCTACGCGATCACGCGCGCGATGTTCGAGAACATCGCCGACCTGCAGGCGGTCCACCCGGCGGCGAACGAAACCACGGTCGAGTTCACCATGTCGGCAACGCCGGTTCCGCTGCACCCCGGCGCCATCCGCTACTACGAGGAGATCGGCGCCTCGATCCCGGACAACCTGCGTCCGTGACGGCACGGCTCGGAGGAGGGCTGATCGCCCTCCTCCTCCTGTCCATCCCTCTTGCCGCCAGCGCGGGCGAGCTCGTCGCGACGCGCGAGGACGGCAGCGAGATCGCACGCCTGCCCGTCCCCGAGGGGGCGGGCTGGTGCGTTCTCTGGAACCATTCCGTCGCGGGCTTCGAGGTCTCCGACTGCTACGAGAACCGGGCGGGGCACATGGTGCTGGTGCGCGCGCACCTGCCCGACTTCGCCGCCGGGCTCGACCACATCCCGGGCCGGGGCAGGCAGGTCTCGGACGGGCAGGGCGGCTACTGGATTCTCGATATCGACGAACCCGTGCCGGGCGACGCCTACGTGCTCCGGCCGGGGCGTGGGGACGTGGACCACCGCCTGCGCGTCGGCGACACGACCGTGTCGCTGTCGGCCGCCGCCCCGCGCGAACGGGTGCGCATCGAACTCAGAGGGAACGACTGATGGTCACCGACACCGAGATCCCGCGGGCCGAGCCCGAGCAGCCCCGCCTCGTGCTGCGCGCCATCGCCGTCATCGGCATCGCGCTGTCGCTGTTCCAGCTCTGGGCGGCGGGGGTGCAGCCGCTGGGCCTGTTCTACCAGCGGCCGATCCATCTCGGCTTCATCCTCGTCCTGTGCTTCCTGATCTACCCGGTCTTCGGCAGGTCGCGGCCGCGCGGCGCGCTCGGCTGGGCCATCGACGGCACGCTCATCGCCTGCGGCATCCTCGTCGGCGCCTGGCTGCCGGTGAACATCGACACCATCGCCAACCAGATCTTCCCGCGCGACATCGACGTCTGGGTGGGCGTGCTCACCGTCCTCGTCGTGCTCGAAGCGGCGCGGCGGGCGGTCGGGCTCGGCATGACGATCATCGGCGCCTTCTTCATCGCCTACGCCTTCGCGGGCAGCCGGGGCGAACTGCCGTTTCTCGCCGACTGGATGCCCGGCATCATGAACCACCGCGGCTATTCGCTCGACCGCGTGGCGAGCCAGATGACCCTCGGCGCCGAGGGGATCTTCGGCATCCCGCTCGGCGTCGCCGCGACCTTCATCTTCGTCTTCGTCCTCTTCGGCGCCTTCCTCGAGGTGACGGGGGCGGGCAAGTTCTTCATCGATCTCGCCTATGCCGCCACGGGGCGGCAGCGCGGCGGCCCGGCCAAGGCGGCCGTCATCGCGTCCGCCGGCATGGGCTCGATCTCGGGCTCGGCCATCGCCAACGTCGTGACCACGGGCGCCTTCACCATCCCGCTGATGAAGCGGCTCGGCTACCGGCCCGCGCAGGCGGGCGGCATCGAGGCCGCGGCCTCGACCGGCGGACAGATCATGCCGCCGCTGATGGGCGCGGGCGCGTTCCTGATGTCCGAGTTCACGCGGGTGCCCTACGTCGACATCGTGCTCGTCTCGATCTTCCCCGCATTCCTCTACTTCGGGGCGGTCTACCTGCTGGTGCACATCGCCGCGGTGAAGCAGGGCATGCAGGGCATGACGGCGGATGAACTGCCGAGCGTGCGCAGCGTGCTGGCCGAGGGCTGGCACTTCCTCCTGCCGCTCGTGGCGCTGGTGGCGCTGCTCGTCGCGGGCTACTCGCCCATGCGGGTCGGCTTCTACGCCATCGTCTCCATCGTGGCGGCGGCGTCGGCCAAGGCGCTCTGGGTCTACTTCGCGAACGGCCCGACGGCCTCGGGCTTCGTCGCGCTCTGCCCCAGGGGGATCGAGCTGACGCTCGAGGCCCTGGAGCTCGGCGCGCGGAACGCTGTCGCCGTCTCCATGGCCTGCGCGGTCGCGGGGATCATCGTCGGCGTCGTGGGGCTGACCGGCCTCGGGCTCAAGTTCTCGGCCATGATGATCGCCTTCTCGGGCGGCAACCTCGTGCTGGCGCTGCTCCTCGTGCTGATCGCGAGCCTGATCCTCGGGATGGGCCTGCCGGTGACGGCGGCCTACATCGTGCTCATCATCCTCGTCGGTCCCGCGCTGACCGAGGAGTTCGGCATCCCGCTCCTGATCGCGCACCTGGTCGTGTTCTGGTACTCGCAGGACAGCAACGTCACGCCGCCCGTGGCGCTGGCGGGTTTCGCGGGGGCGGCCATCGCGGGCTCGAAACCGATGGAGACGAGCTTCCAGGCGTGGAAATACGCCAAGGGCCTCTACCTCATCCCGCTCTTCATGGTGTTCAACGAGGTCATCATCCTCGGCGGCCCGCTGCCGCTGGTGCTGTGGAACGGGGCCATCGCCATCGTGGCGCTGGTGGGCTTCGCCGCCGCGCTCGAGGGGTTCCTCTGGCGCGCCATGCCGCTCTGGCAGCGTGCGCTCATCGTGCCGGGCGTGATCGCGGTCTTCTGGCCCTCCATCGCGGTCGAGGCGGCAGGGGCGGCGCTGATCGTGGCGCTGCTCGCGCTCAACTGGTGGGGCAGCCGCAGCGGCTCGGGCGCTGTCGCTCCGGCGCGGGCGGAGTGAGCCTCAGATCGCGCCGAGCGACGAGAGCGTCCAGACCGTGAAGTCCGAGATCACGCGGCCCGTCGCCGCGTCGAAGGCCGCGACGAGGTCGGCGTCCTCGAGCGAGGCGGCGTCCGCGCGCGCCGTGAAGGTGCGCGAGGCCACCACCTGCACGCCACGCTCGCGGACGATCCGGGCGATCATGCGGACGCGGACCTCGGCGCTGTCGCCCCCGGGGCCGACGACCGCCTGGAAGTCCACGAGTTCGCTCACGATGGCGAAGTCGCCTCCCGCGCCCAGCGGACGGCGGCCGACATACTGGAAGGCCTGCGTCGCGTCGAGCGCGCGGACCATGAGCGTCTGCACCACGAGGGGGGCGGGCTCGCTCCAGCGGACACCGGGGAGATACTGCGCCTGGAGGGGATCGGGCTGGATCATGATCCGCTCGGTGGCCAGCGCGCCGCCGGTCGTCGGCTCCTCCACGATCACGTCGCGAGCGAGCGGCGCGCCCTGGCGCTGCGGCAGGGCGCCGGGCGCGGTCAGCACGAAGACCTCGAGCGGCGTCGCCGCGTCCCCCAGCGCGCCGATGGCCCCGCAGGAGGCCATCCACGGGAGGAGGGCTGCCAGCGCGAGCCGGCGGAGGGTCGCTCCCGGGGCAATCGGCAAGGTGGGCCTCATCGTCTGAACTCCGGCACGTCGGTGTCGAGGAAGAACCGCGTCGGGCTGTCCTCGATCCGCCGCGTCAGCCGGTCGAGGTTGTCGATCAGCCCGCGCGTTTCCTGCGCCAGCCGCGAGAAGAGGGGCAGGGCGTTCGTGGTGAAGTCCTGAACGCCGGGGGCGGAGCTGTCAACCAGCGCCCCCAGCCGGGTGAAGGCCTCGGCGGCGGCGGCGCTGGCCTCGCGCACCTCGGCGGAGATCTGCGGCAGGTCGCCCGACACCGCACCGACGGCCTCGTTAAGCCCCTGCACGGTGGCCTCGAGCTCGGCGATCAGGCCCGGCACGTCCTCGTTGATGACCCGGTCGGCGCCCGCGAAGGCGTTCTCGGCGGCTTCGAGCGTGCGCTCGCCCGTCTCGAGCGCGCCGTTGATCGCCGAGAGCGTCTCGTTGGCGTTGGCGAAGGTCTCCGTCACCTGCGCCATGGTCGTCTCGGCGCTGGTCACGAGGCCCGTCACGTCGCCGCTCGCCTCCGTCAGGTCGGCGCCCACGGTCTCGATCACGCCGCGCGCGTTCTCCACGGCGGCGGTGACATCGGCGAGGACGGCGGGAAGGTCCGTC
>NZ_JBQLZP010000227.1:0-2388 GCF_052168335.1 Roseicyclus sp.
CTGCCAATGGAAGGGGTTGCGGGTCCGGCGTCGGGGAAGGCCGCGCGATTCCCCCGGTCGTCCGGGCGCGCAGCGAGATCGAGGCGCATGTGCCGGTGCAGGATGCCCGAACCGTCGTCGAATTCGGGGCCCTCCGCGACGAAGCCGAGGCGCTCGTAGAAGGGGAGGGCGTAGGTCTGCGCGTCGAGCGCGCCCTCGGTGAAGCCCCGCGCGCGCGCATGGTCCAGAACGTGCCGCATCAGCGCGAGGCCGAGGCCGGTGCCGCGCGCCTGCCGCAAGACGGCGACGCGCCCGATCTTGGCCGTGCCGCCCCTCGCGATCAGCCGTGCGGTAGCCGTCGGGACGCCGTCCACGTCGCCGAGGAAGTGGACCGCCCCGGCGTCGTGCTCGTCCCACTCCTCGGCCTCGGGGATCTCCTGCTCGACGATGAAGACCGCGCGGCGGATGTCGAAGCAGGTCTGCCGCGCGGCTTCGGTCTGCGCGACGGCGATCCTCATGTCGCGGGCGGGACGGTCGCCGTCATCGAGGGGCGCGCGGCGAAGGCTTCGTACCAGGCGGCGAGGCCCGGCCGCCCGTCGCGCCAGTTCCGCTCGCCGTGGCGGAGGTCGAGATACCCCAGCGCGCAGCCGAGCGCGACCTGCCCCATGTGCACGGGGCCCTCGAGATGGCTGAGCCAGTTGCGCTCCACCGCGTCGAGGGCGCGGGCGACCTTGGTCCACTGCGCCTCGAACCAGACGTCCCACCACAACTCCTCCGGGCGGAAGCGCTTCTCGTAGACGATGGCGAGCGCGGCTTCCATGATGCCGTCCGCCGTCGCCTCGAGGGTCAGAACCTCCCAGAGGCGGGCCTGAGGGTAGAGCCCCGCCTGCGCACGGTCGTCGAGATAGCGGCAGATCACGTTGCTGTCGTAGATCGTCGGCCCGTCCTCGCGCACCAGCGCGGGGATCTTGCCGAGCGGGTTCGCCGTGTTCACGCGGTCCTCGCCGCCCATGGGCGACGCCGTGACCTGCACGTAGTCCACGTCCGCGATGCCGGCCTCGAGCATCAGGACGCGCACCTTGCGGACGAAGGGCGAGGCGTTGGATCCGAGAACCTGCGGCATGGGGATGCGCTCCTGTGGGTGTGCCTGTTGCTGCGGGTGTAGCCCCGGCGCCGTGGCTTGTCCATTTGGGCGGAGAGCGACCTCAGGCGAGGAGCAGTCGCCCGTCGTGCCCCGTGACGGTGGCGCGGACGATCGCGCCTTCCGGCCTGTCCTCGGCGAATGCGACCTCGGTGAACTGCTCCGTCCGGCCCATGCGGGGGGATTCCATCAGGACGGTGTGCGTGCGTCCGACCTGCGCGGCGAGGTGGGCGGCCACGGCCTTCTCGCCTTCCGCCCGCAGCCGCGCGGCGCGCTCGCGGATCGTCGCGCCGTCCACCTGCGGCATCCGCGCGGCGGGCGTGCCCTTGCGCGGCGAGTAGGGGAAGACGTGGAGCCAGGTCAGCCCGCAATCCGCGACGAGGCGGAGCGAGTTCTCGAACTGCGCCTCGGTCTCGGTCGGGAAACCCGCGATGATGTCGGCGCCGAAGGTGATCCCGGGCCGCAGCGCCCGCGCCTCCTGACAGAAGCGGATCGCGTCGTCGCGCAGGTGCCGCCGCTTCATCCGCTTCAGGATCAGGTCGTCGCCATGCTGGAGCGAAAGGTGGAGATGCGGCATCAGGCGCGGCTCGGTGGCGATGGCGGCCATCAGGTTCTCGTCCGCCTCGATCGAGTCGATCGAGCTGATCCTGAGCCTGGGCAGGTCCGGCACGAGGCGCAGGATGCGCATGACGAGATCGCCGAGCCTCGGCTCGCCCGGGAGGTCCGCGCCCCAGCTCGTGAGGTCCACGCCGGTCAGCACGACCTCGTTGTAGCCGCGATCCCGCAGACGCCGGATCTGGTCCACCACGACGCCCGCCGGGACCGACCGCGAGTTCCCGCGCCCGTAGGGGATGATGCAGAAGGTGCAGCGGTGGTCGCAGCCGTTCTGCACCTGGACGTAGGCGCGCGACCGGGTGCCGAAGCCGTCGATCAGGTGGCCGGCCGTCTCCCGCACCGACATGATGTCGTCGACCTGCACCTTCTCGGTCTCGCCGATGAAGTCGGCGGCGAGGCCCCGCCACGTTTCGGGGCGCATCTTCTCGGTGTTGCCGATGACGAGGTCGACCTCGGGCATGGCGCGGAAGGTCTCGGGCTCGGTCTGCGCGGCGCAGCCCGTGACGACGAGCCGCGCCTCGGGATGCGCGCGGCGGAGGCGCCGGATCTCCTGCCGCGCCTTGCGGACGGCCTCGGCGGTCACGGCGCAGGTGTTCACCACGACCGCGTCGCCCACGCCCGCGGCGGCCGAGAGCTCCTTCATCGCCTCGGTC
>NZ_JBQLZP010000228.1:0-5899 GCF_052168335.1 Roseicyclus sp.
CAGGGTCTCGTGATCTTCGCCGACCTCGCCAACCACCCCGTCTGGTCGCTCGCCCGCCCCGACTGGGAGGTGCGCTTCGACGCCGACAAGGCGGCCGCCGCCGAAAGCCGCCGCCGCGTGCTCGGCATGATCGCCGCCGACCGCATCCCGGCGATCGGCTACCACATGCCCTTCCCGGCGGTGGGCTACGTCGCGCCGGGACGCGACGGCGCCGAGTTCCGCTGGGTGCCCGAAGCCGGGCAACTGATGGGCTGAGGCTCAGGTCGGCTCGACGGTCCAGCGACGCCCGAGATCGTCGAGCCCCGCCCGGATCAGCTCGCGCAGGACGCCCTCGTCGATATCGGCGAGGGCGTTCACGTTGAGGCAGGCCTTGCCGTGCCGGTGCTTGCCGAGCCGGGCCAGCAGATCGCCGAAGTCGGCATAGCCGGGCAGGATGTAGATGGAGAGGTTGGCCTTGCGCGGGCTGAAGCCGGTGGCGAGGAACTCGCCCGCCCGCCCGCTGTCGTAGACGTAGGCGTAGCGCCCGTATCCGACGATGGAGGGCCCCCACATCCGCGGGGTCCAGCCCGTGACGTCCCGGAAGATGGCGTCGAGCCTGAGCGCGTCGGACCGACGCCGCGGGTGCGGGACGGCCTCGAGGAAAGCGGTCACGTCCGCTTCGGTCGCCTGCGTCTTGTTCGTCTGCGCCATGGGTGCGTCTCCCGCGGCGCAGACTAGCACGGCCCGAGGCGTCAGGCGATCTTCGCCGTCATCTCGACCTGGCGCTTCGCCTGGTGACGGATCGCGGCCTCGATCTTGTCGGTGACGCCGCCCGCCTGGGTCGAGACGCCGTAGGGGTTGCCGCCCGCCTCGAAGAGCACCGGATCGGTGTAGCCCGGCGCCACGATCACGGCGCCCCAGTGCATCGCGGTCGTGTAGAGCGAGATCAGCGTCGTCTCCTGCCCGCCGTGCACGTTCTGCGCCGAGGTCATGGCGGAGAAGGTCTTGTTGGCGAGCTTGCCCTCGAACCAGAGGCCGCCGAGCGTGTCGATGAAGGCGCGCACCTGGCTCGCCACGACGCCGTAGCGGGTGGGCGCCGAGATCAGGTAGGCGTTGGCCCATTCCATGTCGGCATGGGTCACTTCGGGGATGTGGGCGGTCTTCTCGGCCTGCGCCTTCCAGGCGTCCTGGCCCGCGACGACCTCGGCGGGCGCGGTCTCGGGGACGCGGAGGAGACGGACCTCGGCGCCGGCCTCGCGGGCGGCTTCGGCGGCGATCTCGGCCATGCGGTGATTGGTGCCGTAGGTGGAGTAGTAGATGACGGCGAGCTTGACGTTGGACACTTGCGTGCTCCCTGTTCGCGGTTGTTCGACCCCGGGGAGGTGGCGCGCGGCGCCGTGACGCTCAACTCCGCACCGCCGCAACGCGCCTGTGCGCCCGTTCACAGCTCAGCGGAAGGGCGTCCCGTGGCACCAGACGGTGAGGGAGTGCCGCTCGCCCTTCGTCACCGGGGTCACGCGGTGGAGGACGAAGGACGGGAACAGCGTCGCCGCCCCGCGCGCGCGGTCGGCGGCGATGGTGTTGGCGCCCGGCATGACCTCGAGGTCGCCGCCCACGTAGGCCTCGGGCTCGGAGAGCTGCACGACGATGGTGAGCTTGCGCCGCTCCGCGAGCCGCCCCTCGCCGATGTCGGAATGCCAGCCGAAATGCCCCTCGCGCTCGGCCCCGTAGCGGGCGACCTGCGGGCTTTCGGCGAACTCGGTGATGTCGAAGTCGAAGACCTCGCGGTTGGCGGCGCGGACGAGGTCGATCATCCGCTCGATCACCCACTCCGTCCCCGGCACCTCGTCGAGCCAGTGGAGATCGGCGCGCCGCAGGTTGTGGTCGCGGGCCTGCCGCACGAGCCCCGCGTCGCGGGCGGGCGCCTCGGCCAGCGCCTCGAGGAGGCGGGCGCAGTCGGCCCCGCTCAGCGCCCCGGGCACGGAATGGACGGCGATCATCTGCGGGCTCTCCAGCGGCCGTGCTGGCCGGACGCGCGGCAGATGGCGTGCGCCCGCGCGCCCGTCAAGACGGCTCAGACGCGCGCGCCCCGGTCGAGCCTGCCAAGAAATGCATCGGCGCTCTGCAGGGCGGCGGTCCGCTTGTCCTCGGACATGCGCGCCCAGGTCCGGTACATCTGCGCCATGCGCGGGTTCTTCCCGAAGCGGTCGCGGTGCCGGTGGAGGAAGGCCCAGTAGAGGTAGTTGAACGGACAGGCCTTCTCCCCGGACTTCTCGCCCACGTCGTAGCGGCAGGAGGTGCAGTAGTCCGACATCTTCCGGATGTAGTTGCCGCCCGAGACGTAGGGTTTCGAGCCCACGATCCCGCCATCGGCGAACTGGCTCATCCCGATGACGTTCGGCGCCTCGACCCATTCGTAGGCGTCGGCGTAGACGGCGAGATACCACTCGTGGACCTCGTGCGGGTCGATCCCCGCCAGAAGCGCGAAGTTGCCCGTCACCATGAGCCTCTGGATGTGGTGGGCATAGGCCTCGTCGCGCGTCTGCTCGACCGTCCGCGCGACGCAGCGCATGTCGGTGTCGGCCGTCCAGTAGAAGGCGGGCAGGCTGCGGGAATGGCCGAGCGCGTTGCGCTTCGTGTAGTCGGGGCCTTCGAGGAAGTAGATGCCGCGCATGTATTCGCGCCAGCCGATGATCTGGCGAATGAAGCCCTCGACCGCGTTCAGCGGCGCCTCGCCCGCCTGCCACGCGGCTTCCGCCGCCTCGCAGATCTCGCGCCAGGTGAGGAGACCGGCGTTCAGGTACATCGAGACGACGGCGTGGTAGAGGAAGCGGTTGCCGTCGAGCATGGCGTCCTGGAAGTCGCCGAACTTCGGCAGCGCGTTGCGGATGAAATGCGACAGCGCGCGCCGCGCCTGCCCCCGGTCCGTCGCGAACCAGAAGGGACGCAGCGTGCCGAAATTGTCGCCGAAGCGCGCGTCGACGAGGTCGAGCACCTCCTCCACCACCGGATCGGGCGTGAAGCGCATGGGCCCGCCGAACTCCACGTCGTCCGGCGCGGGCTTGCGGTTCTCGTGGTCGAAGTTCCACTTGCCGCCCGCGGGCTGGTCCCCCTCCATCAGGAGACCGGTCCTGCGCCGCATCTCGCGGTAGAACCACTCCATCCGGAGCTCCTTGCGCCCCTCGGCCCAGGCCTCGAACTCGCCGTGGGAACAGAGAAAGCGGTCGTCGGGAAACATGTGGACGGGCAGCGGGCTGTCCTCCAGCGCCGCGATCAGGCGGAACTCGCCCGGCTCGGTCGCCAGCACCTCGGAGGCACCCGTGGCCTCGGCCGCGCGCAGAAGCTCGCCCAGGATGGAGCCCGCGTTCTCCGGGTCGTCGAGGCGCGTGTAGCGGACGCGCCAGCCATCGGCCTCGAGCCCCGCCGCGAACTTGCGCATCGCGGCGAAGAGGAAGGCGATCTTCTTGGGGTGGTGGGGGACGTAGGAGGCCTCGGCCATGACCTCGGCCATCACCACCGTATCGGCCTCGCGATCCGCCTCGCGCAGCGCCGCGATCTCCTCCGAGAGCTGGTCGCCGAGGATGAGGACGAGGCGGCTCACCACGGGATCTCCCGGCCCGCGTAGTCGTAGAAGCCGCCCGACTGCGCGCGCGTCAGGCCCGCCATCACGTCGAGGAGGTTCCGCGCGGCCTCCTCCGGCGCGGTCTTGCCGTGGCCGGGGTTGTAGCCCTCGGTGAAGGGCGTCGCGACGGTGCCGGGGTGGAGGGCGGCGATCACCGCCTCGCGGTGCGTGCGCCCGATCTCGACCGCCGCGCCATGCACGATCTGGTTCAGCGCGGCCTTGGAGGCGCGGTAGGAATACCAGCCGCCCATCTTGTTGTCGCCGATGGAGCCGACGCGCGCCGTCAGAACGCCCGTGACCGACCGCCCCTTGCGCGGCAGGAGGCGCGGCAGGTGCGAGAGAAGCAGGGCGACACCGATCGTGTTTACCGCGAAGACGCGCGCCATTGCGTCGGCCTCGATGGCCGGGAGCTGCTTCTCCGGCGTGCCGCCCTCGGGGGCGAGGATGCCGACGGAGACGAAGACCGCCTCGAACGGCCCCTCCAGCGCGCCCATGATGCGTGCGACCGAGGCCGGGTCGGTCACGTCGAGCCCGTCCTCCGCCCGCGACAGCGCCGTGACGGTCGCGCCCCGCGCCTTCATTTCCTCCGCCACGGCGCGGCCGATGCCGCCCGAGGCCCCGATCACCAGTGCGTTCGTCATGGACGGGCCAGCTAAGGCGCCCGAGGCTCTGGTCAATCGGACCGTGGCGGGTGCGACACCGTCGCCCTGCCCCCGAAGCCCCGCGTCGTGCCCGCTCACTCGGCGTAGATCATCTTCCGCGTCATGCCGCCGTCCACCACCAGCGTCTGCCCGGTGACGAAGCCCGCGTCGGCGAGGTAGAGAACCGCGTCCGCGATGTCGTCGGGCGTGCCCGCGCGGCCCACCGGGTGCTGGGCGTGATCCTCCGCCGTGAGATCCCCGTGCTTCGGCGTCACGATCCAGCCGGGCAGGATGGCGTTGGCCCGCACCTCCGGCCCGAGGCTGATGGAGAGCGCGTGGGTGAGCCCGAGGAGCCCCGCCTTGGCGGCGGCGTAGGGCTCGGAATTCGGCTCGGACATCAGCGCGCGGGTGGAGGAGACGTTGACGATGGCGCCCCGCGCGGCGCGGAGCGCGGGGGCGGCGGCTCGGCTCATCAGGAAGGCGCCGGTCAGGTGGCTGTCGACATAGGCGCGGAAGGTCGCGAAGCTCTGCTCCTCGAGGCGGCCCACGTCCGGATGCGCGATGCCGGCGTTGTTCACGAGAAGATCGAGCCGGTCGAGCCCCAGCCGCCCGAAGCAGGCGGCGACGGCGGCCTCGTCGCCCACGTCCGCCCGTTCGCGCGCGATCCCCTCGGGCAGCGCCTCGAGCGCCGCTCCGTCACGGTCGACGGCGATGGCCCGCCAGCCCGCGGCGGCGAGGCGGGCGCAGAGGACGCGGCCGATCCCCCCTGCCCCTCCGGTGACGATGGCTGTGCGCGTGTCCTCGGTCATGGGCCGGGAGCTAGGGCCAGGGGCGCGTCGCCGCAAGGGACCGGTCAGCCGCGCTGACCTTCATTTGGGGTTTTCAAGCCCGCGCGAATTCGTATTCTCCGCACACATGACCACGCAGGCCCATACCACGACCCTCGCCGCGCCCTTCGCGCGGCCCGCCCTGCTTGGCCTGCTTCTCCTTAGCCGCCTCTGAGCGTGCCATCCGGCGCGACCGCTCAGGGGAGGACCAGCGCCGAAGACACGCAACGCCGCTAAGGAACACGACCATGACCACCGACAAGAACCGCGTCCTGATCTTCGACACGACGCTCCGCGATGGCGAACAGTCGCCCGGCGCCACCATGAGCCACGAGGAGAAGCTCGAGATCGCGCATCTCCTCGACGAGATGGGCGTCGACATCATCGAGGCGGGCTTTCCCATCGCCTCCGAAGGCGATTTCGCCGCCGTCCAGGAGATCGCGAAACAGGCGCGCAACGCCACGATCTGCGGGCTCGCGCGCGCGAACTTCAAGGACATCGACCGCTGCTGGGAGGCGGTGCGTCCCGCGAAGTCGCCGCGCATCCACACCTTCATCGGCACGAGCCCGCAGCACCGCGCCATCCCGAACCTGACCATGGACGAGATGGCCGAGCGCATCCACGAGACGGTCACGCATGCCCGCAACCTCTGCGACAACGTGCAGTGGTCGCCGATGGACGCGACGCGGACCGAGTGGGACTACCTCAAGCGCGTGGTCGAGATCGCGATCCGCGCGGGCGCCACGACGATCAACATTCCCGACACCGTGGGCTACACCGCGCCCGCGGAATCCGCCGACCTGATCCGCCGGCTGATCGCCGAATGCGAG
>NZ_JBQLZP010000229.1:0-16978 GCF_052168335.1 Roseicyclus sp.
CCCGTGGTGCGGATCGCCGTGACCTCGGCCACGCGCAGCGCGCAGGACCTGACCCGGCTGGTGGACGAGGAGGTGACGGACCGCCTCGTCTCCATCGAGGGCGTGGCGGACCTGCAGGTCTACGGCGACCGCTCGCCCATCTTCCGCATCGACATCGACCTGATGGAACTGGCGAGCCGCGGCCTGACGCTGGCCGATCTGCGCAGCACGCTCGCCGACGTGGCCTATGACGCGCCCGCGGGCGACCTGACCGGGGACCGGCAGTCGATCAACGTGCGAACCACGGCCTCGGTCGCCACGCCCGAGGCCTTCGAGGACCTCGTGATCCGCGAGAACGTCCGCGTCCGCGACGTGGCGCGCGTGACGCTCGGCCCGGCGCCCAACGAGACGATCCTGCGCGCCAACGGGCAGACCGGGCTCGGCCTCGGGGTGGTGCGGCAGGCCACGTCGAACACGCTGTCGATCTCGGAGGGCGTGCGCGACGCCGTGGCCGAGCTGCAGGAGACGCTTCCCGACGACGTGGAAATCTTCATCACCTCCGACGACGCGGTCTTCATCCGCGGCTCCATCGAGGAGGTGCTGAAGACGCTCGCGCTCGCCGTGGCCATCGTGGTCGTCGTGATCTTCGTCTTCCTGCGCGACCTGCGCGCGACCATGATCCCGGCGCTGACGATGCCCGTGGCGCTGATCGGGACGCTGGCGGCGATCTGGCTCGTGGGCTTCTCGGTCAACATCCTGACGCTGCTCGCGCTGGTGCTGGCGACCGGCATGGTCGTGGACGACGCGATCGTCGTGCTCGAGAACATCGTGCGCCGCCGCTCCGAGGGGATGGGCCCGCGCGCCGCCGCCGTCCTCGGCACGCAGCAGGTCTTCTTCGCCGTCGTCACGACGACCGCGACGCTGGCCGCCGTCTTCGTGCCGCTCTCGTTCCTGCCGGGGCAGGCGGGCGGTCTCTTCCGCGAGTTCGGCTTCACCCTCGCCATGGCGGTCGCGCTGTCCTCCGTCGTCGCGCTCTCGCTCTGCCCCGTGCTGGCGAGCCGGATGCTGAAGGACGGCGCGGGCACGGGGTCGGGCGGGGTCTTCGGCTGGCTCGGCGACCGGCTCGCGACCTTCTACGCCTGGACGCTCCGGGGGGCGCTCGCCAATCCCTTCGTCGTGGTGATCGTCGCGGGCCTCTTCGCGGTCACGGCGGCGATGATGGCCACGGGCATACGGCAGGAACTGACCCCGCCCGAGGACCGGGCCGTGGCGCTCCTGTCGGTCTCGGCGCCGCAAGGCGTGTCGCTCGACTACACCGCCGCCAAGATGCGCGAGATCGAGGCGCTGATGCAGCCCTTGCGCGACAGCGGCGAGATCACGAACCTCTTTTCCATCGCGGGAACGGGGTCCAACGCGCGCGGCTTCATGGTGATGACGCTTGCCCCCTGGGGCGAACGGACCCGCAGCCAGCAGGAGATCGTGGGCCAGATCAACGGCGCGCTCCGCTCCGTCGTCGGCGTGCGCGCCTTCGCGATCCAGCCGAATTCCCTCGGCATCCGGGGCGCGGGGCGCGGCCTGACCTTCGCCGTCACCGGCAACGACTACGCCCAGCTCGAGGAGGTGGCGGGCGCGCTCGTCGCGCGGATGCAGGAGAACCCGGCCTTCGGGCAGGTGCGCCTCGAATACGAGACGACGCAGCCCCAGCTCTTCATCGAGATCGACCGCACCCGCGCCTCGGACCTCGGCATCGAGATCGCGGGCCTCGGCGACGCTCTGCGCGCGGTGCTCGACGGGCGGAGCGTCGGCTCGGTCTTCGTGAACGACACAAGCTACGACATCCAGATGCTCTCGACCTCGGACCCGGTGAACGATCCGGGCGACCTCGAGAACGTCTTCGTGCAGGCGGGCGACGGGCAGATGATCCCGCTCTCCACCTTCGTGACGCTGGAGGAGCGCGCGGTCGCCCCCGAGCTCGAGCGCGAGAGGCAGAACCGGTCCGTCGAGATCTCAGCAGGGCTGACGCCCGCGCTGCCCCTCGGCACGGCGCTGGCGCAGGTCGAGGACCTGGCGGACGACATCCTCGCGCCGCAGAACCGCATCGTGCCGCTGGCCGAGGCCGCGACGCTCGACGAGACCTCGGCGGGCCTTCTGCTCACCTTCGGCTTCGCCATCCTGATCGTCTTCCTCGTCCTCTCCGCCCAGTTCGAGAGCTTCGTCTCCGCCGTGGTGGTAATGGCGACGGTGCCCCTCGGCCTGGCCTGCGCGGTCTTCGCGCTGGTGCTGACGGGGCTCAGCCTCAACATCTACAGCCAGATCGGGCTGGTGATGCTCATAGGGATCATGGCCAAGAACGGCATCCTGATCGTGGAGTTCGCCAACCAGCTCCGCGGCCGGGGCGAGGCGGTGGGCGAGGCGATCCTGAACGCCAGCACGATCCGCCTGCGCCCCGTCATGATGACGATGATCTCGACCGTGCTGGGCGGCGTGCCCCTGATCCTGTCCTTCGGAGCGGGCGCCGAGGCGCGCGAGGCGCTCGGCTGGGTGATCGTCGGCGGGCTCGGGCTCGCCACGCTGTCCACCCTCTACCTCACCCCGGTCGCCTATCTCCTCCTCGCGCGCTTCACGACGCCCAAGGCGGAGGAGGAAACACGCCTCATGGCCGAACTCGACCGGGCGCTGCCGTCCGAGGCGCGCGGGGCGATGAGCGCCTCGCCGGCGGGATAGCGCGGGGAGAGGATGCTCTTGCCTGCGAAAGGCGTGCGCTGTCCGAAGGCTCAGGTGGCGTCGTTGCAAAGCGAACCGATGTTCAGAAGGCCCGCACCGAAGACCGGGTCCGGCCCGGGGTCGCCGAGATCCGTGGCGAGGCGGCGCAACTCGTCGCCGACCTCGAGGGCGGACAGTTCGGGGCGCGCCTCCCGCAGGAGGGCGGCCGCCGCGGAGACGAAGGGCACGGCAAAGGACGTGCCCGTCTTCCAGCGCGCGCCGCTGATCGAGGCGGCCGTCCAGATATCGACGCCGGGGGCCGCGATGTCGACATGGGGCCCCCGGACGGCGCGTCGGTAGATGGCGCCCGCCCGATCGACCGCCGTGACCGCGAGAACCGGATCGTAGGCGGCCGGATAGGTCGGGTCGGCCGCGGGACCGTCATTGCCGACGGCGGCGACCACCACGATGTCCTCCTCGAAGACGAGGCGCTCGACGATCCCTGCGAGCACGGCGTTCTCCGGTCCCGCGAGGCTCAGGTTGATCACGCCCACATCCTCGGCGGCCAGGTCCGCGAGCGCCTCGACGAGCGTGAAGACGTCGGCGCGCTCGTCCCCGCCGACCCGGTGGAAGGCGTCGAGCGCGATCAGCCGCGAGGCCGGAACGAGCCCCGGTGACCGCGTGGCCGGATCGCCGACGAGCAGCGCCGCGACCGCGGTTCCGTGGACCGCGCGCGATGGGTCGAGCGCGCCCGGGGCGAGCTGGCGCACCGTGAGGGCCGCGCCTGCGAAGGTCTCGTGATCCGCATTGATGCCGGTGTCGATCATGCCGATGGTGACACCCTGGCCGCAGGCCTCGTCCCGCCCCTCGAAGAGCGGCCAGTCCAGCATCAGCCGCGCCGGGCATTCGGCGCCCCGGCAATCCTCGGAAAAGCCCTGCTCGGACCGGTAGTAATGGTTGAAGTCGGCGTCCTGCCCGCTGGGCAGCGCGCGGGCGAACTGCCGTGCCTCCTCGAGCGACAGGGTCTGCGGGATGGACAGACGCCGCGAGACGGTGCCGAGGCCGGACAGCGGCCGCTCCTCGAGCACGACGAAGCCCTCCGCGAGGAGCGCGTCGAGATCGGCGACGCTCAGCCCGAGGGTCACGATCTCGTCGGGTGCGAAGCGCGGCGGCGGCGGCGCGGGCGCACTCGGCGCCGGACGGCGCACACCCCCGAAGAGCCCCTCGATGAAGCGGCCGAGATCGCCCGAGGACCCCGAGGGCGCACGCCCCGGTCCGTCGTCATCGTCGTCGTCCCGTCCTCCACCGGAAGACCCGCCATCGTCGTCATCATCGTCATCGCCACCATCGTCGTCGTCATCGGCCCAGGCGGTTGCCGATAAGGTCCCACCCGCCAGTTGAAACGGCAGGGATGCGTGGATGACGAGCATCAGGGCCGCCGCGATCACCGCAAGAACGGGGCTTGTCATGACGGGTCGCCTCGTGTGGTTTCATGCACTGGCAGGAATACGTCCCGTGGAGCAGGTTATTCCCTGCAAGGAGTGCGGCAAGTCCGGAGAGTGGAATGCGGGACGCGTTCGAGCGTGACCTGATCGCATCGCTGCCGAAACTGAGGCGCTTCGCCCTGTCGCTCTGCCGGCGGGGCGACGTTGCCGACGATCTCGTGCAGACGACGGTGGAGCGGGCGGTGGCGAGCAGGACAAGCTTCGATCCGGCGACGCGGCTCGAGCCGTGGCTGTTCCGTATCCTGCGCAACGCCTGGATCGACCAGACCCGCCGGACGGCGACGCGCGGCACCGAGATCGACGTGGCCGACGCACCGGACGCGGCGACCGTGGACGGGCCGCGCGTGACCGAAGCCACCCTGATGCTCCGGAAGACCGAGGCGGCGCTTGCGACCCTGCCGGACGAGCAACGGGAGGTCATCGTGCTCGTCTGCGTCGAGGAGATGTCCTATGCGGAGGCGGCGGAAGTCCTGGGCATCCCCAAGGGCACCGTGATGAGCCGTCTCGCGCGTGGCCGTGCCGCCCTCGCCGAAAAGTTGGGAATAGGATGAACGCCCGCGCGTTGTCCCGATGGGGCAAGGAGAAGCACGCATGACGCCGACCGAGTACGACGATACCGTCCTGATGGCCTATGCCGACGGGGCACTGGACGCCGACGCGGCGCGGCGCATCGAGGCCGCGGCCAAGGCTGATCCGGAGATCGCGGCACGCATCGACATGTTCCGCCAGACGGGCGCGCTGCTGGGCGCGCTCGGCGCCGCGCGCGAGGTGGAGCCCCTGCCGGACACGCTCGTCCGAAACGTGGAACAGACGCTGGCCCGGGCGCGGAGCGACGACACGGTCGTCGCCTTCCCCAGACCGCGGCCGACATGGCGGCCGGCGGCCCTCGCCGCGAGCCTCGCGCTCGTCGCCGGTGCCCTGGGCGGCATCGTGGCGACCCTATCGTGGCAGGGGCCCGAGACGGGGGCGAGGTCCCTGACCCTGCTCGACACCGCCGGTCTCGCGGAGGTGCTCGACAGCCTGCCCGCCGGAGCCAGCGGGCCCGCCGGGGACGGAGAGGTCACGATCATCGCCTCCTTCCTGACCGGCGATGGCGCCTTCTGCCGGGAGCTCGAGCTCGACGTGGCCTCCGGGGGGACCATCGTTTCGGTCGCCTGCCGGGAGGACGATGCCTGGACCGCCCGCTTCGCGATGGTCACGCAGGATTCGGGGGCCGAAGGCTATGCGCCCGCCTCCGCGCTTGCGACGCTCGACGCGTTCCTCGGCACCATCGGGGCGGGCGCGCCGCTGTCGCCGGAAGAGGAGGCCACGCGGCTTTCGCCCGGCGACTGACGCAGACCGCGCGCCGCGTGCCCTCGATACACCGGAGCCGACGAAGCAAACGCCCCGCGCTCGGCGGGGCGTTTCATCGTCGCGGCCATCAAGACCGGACCGGCTCAGTCGTCGTCGTCGTCACGGCCACCGTCGTCGTCATCGTCGTCCGAACCGCCACGGCCGCCATCGTCGTCGTCGTCGTCACGGCCACCGTCGTCGTCATCGTCGTCCGAACCGCCACGGCCGCCATCGTCGTCGTCATCGTCCCAGCCGCCGCGGCCACCGTCGTCGTCGTCGTCGTTCCAGCGGCCCCGGCCGTCGTCATCGTCGTCATCCCAGCCGCGTCCACCGCTGGCCGAGCGGAAGTCGGCATTGGGAAAGACGGAGTTCAGGAACCTCAGGATGGGGTCACCGTTCTGGGCATGGACCGGCTCGGGCGCCGACAGCAGGGCGACCGCCGCAGCCGTCGCTGCAAGTAGGGTCTTCCGAAGAGCCATTGTCGTCTCCTTTCGTTGCGTCCTTGGGTCGGACAGGAAGGAAAACGGGCCGCCTCGCTGTCTATTCCCGTCGCTCGGGATTTTTTTCGGAAAGGGGCCCTATGGGCGTCCGTCCGGCCAGCCTCAGGAAAAGGCGGCGCCCCGCCGCGAGGACGGGATAGAGACGGGCCGCGCGGCGGGGATCGGCGAAGGCCGCGCGCTGGATACGGTCGAAGAGACGCCCCCCTCCGGCGGACAGCGTCGCGAGCAGATGCACCGCATTGTCGCCGAAGAAGACCTCGTCCTGCCAGAGCACCACCATCCCGGCATCGAGATCGTACCCGGCGTCCTGGACGGCGCGCACCCGCGGGTCGCCTTCGCGCGCGCTCACGAGCTCGACCGCGCCCACCGCCTGCCGCAGCCGCATCATCGAAACGTAGGAGGCGCAGAACGGGCACTCGCCGTCATAGATCACCGTGATCCCCGGTCCGCTCATGTCCGCACTCCTCGAATTCCTTCCGGTCGTGGGAATAACGTGCGTCCGGGCGCGTAATTCCATCAAAGCAAGATGATCCGGAGATGCCCCATGACGAGTCTCGCCGATACGACCGCAAGACAGCCGCGAAGCGCCGCCCGCGCGGTGCACGGCCTTCGCGAGGCGCTGTCGCAGCCGGTGTCCCCGCTGTCGCTCGCCGTGTTCCGCATCGCCGTCGGCGCGATGCTGGTCTGGGATTGCTGGCGCTTCATCAGGTACGACCGCGTCTATCGGTACTGGATCGAGCCGGATTTCCACTTCACCTATCCCGGTTTCCATTGGGTCGCGCCGCTGCCGGAACCGTGGATCTGGTACGCCTGGCTCGGAATGGGCTTCGCGGCGCTTCTGGTGATGCTGGGCCTGTTCTACCGCGTGGCGATCGTGGCGCTGACGGTCCTGTTCAGCTACTTCTTCCTGCTCGACAAGGCGGAGTACCTCAACCACTTCTATCTCGTCATCCTGTTCCTGATCCTGCTGTGCGTCCTGCCCGCGAACCGGGCGCTGTCGCTCGATGTGCGGCTCTTCCCGCACCTGCGGACAGGAACCATACCCTATGCCGGCGTCGCCGTCCTGCGCCTGCAGATGGAGATCATGCTGATCTATGCGGGGTTGGTGAAGCTCACGCCCGACTGGCTGGCCGGCGAGCCCCTCGGGCTCTGGCTGCGGTCGCAGGCGGACGACTTCACCTTCGGGTTCCTGTTCCACCACGACTGGGTGATCCTGCTCGGGACCTGGGGGACCGTGGCCCTGCACGTCCTCGGCGCGCCGCTCCTGTTGTGGCACCGCACGCGGCTTGCGACCTTCCTGGTCTACTGCGTCTTCCACGCGGCCAACTCGGTCTTCTTCAACATCGGCATCTTCCCCTGGCTCACCATCGCGGCGACCACGATCTTCTTCGCCCCGGACTGGCCGCTCCGACTGGCGCGCTGGTTCCATGGCCTGTTCGCGGCGCTGCCCGCCCAGATTTCTGACGGGTCTCCGGGCTCGCCGAAGCCCGGCGCGACGCGGCTCATCCCGATGACCGCGCTCGCCGCCATCGCGGCCTGGACCGCGGTTCAGGTCGTCCTGCCCGTCCGCGCGGGCGCCTTCCCGACCGAAGTCAGGTGGAGCGGCGACGGCCATCGCTTCTCGTGGCGGATGCGCATCTACGACCGCAGCGCAGAGGGGGTCTTCATCGTCCGGTCCGGCGACGCGGAGTGGCAAGTGGACCCGCGCGACTACCTGTCGGACCGCCAGACATCGAAGATGTTGGTCCGGTCCGACATGATCCATCAGTTCGCCAACCACCTCGAGGAGGTCTGGCGCGCGGCAGGCCACGACGACGTGGAGGTGCGCGCCGAGATATGGAAATCGCTCAACGGCCGGCCCCCGCAGCTTTTCGTCGATCCGGACGTGGACCTCACGGCTGTCGAACTCGCCTACGCCCGATCCGATCCCTGGGTGCTTCCGCTGGAAGCTCCGGTATGGGGGATCGCTGAGAACGCACAAGGCCGCCAGGTCACGGACCCGACGTTGCGACGGTGAAAGCACCCAGGGCCGGAACGTTCTTCGGGCCGCGGGATCCTGGATGCGCGATTCCGGTGGCGTGCCCCGCATTGCCGGGAGGCGACCCTACCGGGAAAGGGATCAGGTCAATGGTTCGCAAGAGGGGCGCGTCGGAAGGCGGTCATGCCCCGTCGGCGGCGCGACGGGCGGCCCAGTGCATCCCTCGCCGCATGATCGAGGTGACTTCCGGAACCCGGAGGTCGTCCAGTTCGTGACCGATCGAGCAGTAGAACACCCGGCCCCTGTCCCAGCGCCGCTTCCACACGACCGGGATCACCGTTCCCTCGATCCACCAGAGGTGCTCGCCCGAGAAGGTCGTGGTCGCGAGAACCTCGTTCGAGGGATCGACGAGCATGTAGTATTGCTCGGACCGCAGGCGGAAGCTGCGGATGCCCTCCATGATCGGGTCCGCGGGCCGCGTCACGGTCACGTCGTAGTCGATGTAGTCCTCGCGCGGCTGGAGGTTGTCGGGCCATCCGGGAGGGTGGGCCACGAACTGTCCGCCGATCAGGAAATGGTAGTTCGGCCGGTCGCGGAATGCGTCGCCCATATGGCCGTGCCATCCCGCGATCCCGCGCCCCTCGCCGACCAGCTTCAGGAGGCCGTCCTCCTGCGCCTTCGTCATGTTGCCGAACTCTGGCCGGTGGCCCGAGCGGGCGGAGGACCAGATGGGCACGATCAGGTCCACGTCCGCCATACTGTCGGGATCGGCCAGCGGTTCGAGGGTTTCGTGGATGTCCACCTCGAACCCGTCCGCCGCCAGGAGGTCGCGGCACCAGTCGGCGAAGGCGGTCGGGTCGTGACCCTCCCAGCCGCCGGCGAAGAGGGCTGCCTTCATGTCGTCTTGTCCTCCATGAACGGAACGATCGCGGCCATGTCGCGCGGACCGTAGCCCATGGAGATGGCCTCCTCGAGAAGCGCGAGCGTCACCCGGCCCTGCGGCAGCGCCACGCCGAGCCGGTCGGCCAGCGCGAGCGTCACCGCCATGTCCTTGCGCGCGAGGTCCACGGTGAAGGTCACGGGCGCGGACGCGTCGTCGAGATAGAGCGGCCTGCGATAGGACAGCATCGGCGCGGCGGCGGCGCTGGCCTCGATCACGTCGAAGGCCGCCGCGCGCGGGATGCCCGCGGCCCGCGTGAGGGCCAGCGCCTCGGCGAGCGTCTGGTTGAGCCCGTGGATCAGCATGTTGACCCCGAGCTTCATGGCCGCCCCTGCCCCCGTCCGCCCGAGGAACACCGTCCGCCGCCCCAACGCATCGAGGAGTGGGCGGAGCGGAGCACCCGTCGCCGCGTCGCAACCGGCCATGACGAGAAGCTGCGCGTCGCGCGCCGCAGCCGTGGCGCCGGAGACGGGGGCGTCGATCACCGTGACACCCTCGGGCGCGCGGGCCGCGAGATCGGCGATATGGCCGGGACTCATCGTGCCCATCTCCAGACAGGTGCGCATGGCCCGCCCGGCGAAGAGACCGTCCTCGCCGTAATGGACGTCTTCGGAGGCGGGATCGTCGGCCAGCATCGTGACGACGACGACGCAACGCTCCGCCAGGTCCCGCGGGGTGGCGGCGACCGCGGCGCCGGTCTCGGCGGCGAGCGCCTCGGCGCGGTCGCGGCTGCGGTTCCAGAGCACGAGGTCATGGCCCGCTTCCGCGAGGTTCCGCGCCATCTCGCGCCCCATGCGGCCGAGCCCGGCGAAGCCGACCGCCATCAGGCGGCCTTGCCGGAGATCCCGGAGATCGCCTGGATCAGGCTGTCCTCGGTCACCTCGGCCGCCGTGAACTCCCGCACGATGCGTCCGTGATACATCGCCACGATGCGGTCCGAGCAATGCAGGACCTCGGGCATCTCGGAGGAGATCACGATGACGGCATAGCCCTGCCGCGCGAGGTCGCGGAGGAGGTTGTGGATCTCCGACTTGGAGCCCACGTCGATCCCGCGCGTGGGCTCGTCCACGATCAGGACCTCGGGCTGCATCGACAGCCATTTGCCGATCACGATCTTCTGCTGGTTCCCGCCCGAGAGGTTGCCGACCTGCGTGCGCCAGCTCGGGCTCTTGATCGCGAGGCGGTCGCGGTACTGGTCGTAGATGGAAACCTCCGCACCCTCGGCGACGAAGGGTCCGGCCGTCAGGTCGTCGACCTGCGGCAGGGTGATGTTGTCGCGGCAGCTCATGCCGAGGACGAGGCCCTGCTCCTTCCGGCTCTCGGGCACGAGCGAGATGCCGTGCCGGATGGCGTCGATGGGCGAGGAGATCGTGACCTCCTGCCCCTTGAGAAGGATGCGGCCCGCCGAGGGTTTCCGCAGCCCGAACAGCGTCTCGGCGATCTCGGTCCGGCCCGCGCCGACGAGGCCGTAGAAGCCCAGCACCTCGCCCTGCCGCACCTCGAAGGTCGCGTCCCGGAAGAGGGAGCCGCACGACAGCCCCTCCACCCGGAGGGCAACGTCGCCGACCTCGACATGCTCGGCGTTCCGGCTCAGGTCGAGCGAGCGGCCGATCATCATTTGCGTGATCTCGTCCTCGTTCGTCTTGGCCGTGTCGAGCGTCCCGCGATACGCGCCGTCCCTGAGCACCGAGATGCGGTCGGTGATGCGGAAGATCTCCTCCATCCGGTGGGAGATGTAGATGATGCCGACGCCCTGCGCCTTGAGGTCCGCGATCACGTCGAAGAGGACGACCTTCTCGGCATCGGTGAGCGAGGCCGTGGGCTCGTCGAAGATCACCGCCTTGGCGTCCACGGTCAGCGCGCGGGCGATCTCGACCATCTGCTGGTTCGCGATCGACAGATCGCCCACGATGGTCCGCGCGTTGAAGCCGACCTTCAGTTTCGCGAGGATCGCGTCGGTGCGGGAATAGAGCGCGTGCCAGTCGACGCGGCCGAAGCTCCTGCGGGGCAATTCGCCGAGATAGATGTTCTCGGCCACGGACAGCTCCTGCGCGAGGCTGAGCTCCTGGTGGATGAACATGACGCCGTTGGCCTTGGCCTCGAGCGGCCCCTTCATCACCGTCTCTCGCTCGGCGATGTAGATGCGGCCCGCGTCGGGCTGGTAGATCCCGCCGAGCACCTTCATCAGCGTGGACTTGCCCGCGCCGTTCTCGCCCATCAGCGCATGGACCTCTCCGGGCATGACGCTGAAGCTGACGCCATCGAGGGCGCGCACGCCGGGGAAGGTCTTGACGATGCCCTCGAGGCGGAGGGCGGGTGCGGTGCCTGTCATGTCCTCAACTCCTGTGCGCCCTTGCGGTTGAGCTGCCGGTCGAGGAACAGCACCGCGATGAGGATGACGCCGATCACCAGGTTCACGGTCTCGGTCTGCGCCCCGATGTGATTGAGGCCCCGACGCAGAAGCTGGATCGCGATCACGCCCCCGAGCGTCCCGATGATCGACCCGCGCCCGCCCGTGAGCTTCGTGCCGCCGAGCACCACGGCGGTGATGGCCCAGAGCTCGAAGAGCATCCCGTCATTGGGGTTCACCGAGCCGCTTCCCGAGTAGAAGGCGACTGCCGAGAGCGCGGCCAGGAAGCCGATCAGCACGAAGTTCAGCACGTAATGCGGCCCCACGCGGATGCCCGCGTTCACGGCGGCCTCGCGGTTGTCGCCGATGGCATAGGCGTTCCGGCCATGCACCGTGCGCGTCATCAGCAGCCAGACGATCAACACCACGACGAGAAAGAGGATTGCCGACGTCTCGAGCCCGAGAATGTCGGACTCGGCGATATCCACCATGGTCCAGTTCAGGTGATAGGTCGGCTGCTCGCCGTTGTACATGAAGACGAGCCCGCGGTAGCCGAGCATCGCGGCCAGCGTCACGATGAAGGCGTCGACCCCGGTCTTCCAGACGATCATCCCGTTGATCAACCCCAGGATGCATCCGGTCAGAAGCGCGAAGAGCCAGGCGAGCGGGATGGCGCCGTCGCCCAGCGCCGCCATGAAGGGCCAGCTCATCGAATCGAGCATCACGATGCCGGCAAGCGCGTAGGTGGCGCCGACCGACAGGTCGATGTTGCCGTTGATCATCACCACCGTCATGCCCACGGCGATGATCCCGATGGGCGCCGACTGCTTGAGCAGCAACAGCATGCTGTCGAAGTCCATGAATGCGGTGTCCGAAAGCGACCAGTAGCGCCCCGCGAACTCGAAGAAGATGAGCTGGAGGACGATGAAGCCCCAGATCGCGCCGCCCTTGAGGAAGGTTCCGAGCCTGTCGTTGCGTGTCATTCCCCGCCCCTCCTCAGGCGATCGGCGACCAGAGCCTGCCGCGCTTGGTGGCGATGTCGAGCCAGACGGCGAGGATGATGATGATCCAGGTCACGACGAACTGGACGTAGAACTCGAGGCCCGCCAGCAGGAGCCCGTTCTGGATGAAGCCGAGGATCAGGACACCGATCACGGTCTTGAAGATCGTTCCCGACCCGCCCAGCAGCGACGCGCCCCCGAGGATCACGGCGGCCAGCACCTCGAGCTCCAGTCCCTGGCCGACCGTGTTCTGCGCACCCATGGTGCGGCTCGCCTGGATGAGCCCGGCGGTCGCGACGCAGAAGGCCGAGATGAGATAGGTCATGAAGACGACCCGCGCCCTCGGGATGCCCGAGAAGGTCGCCGCCGTGGGGTTGCCGCCGACGGCGTAGACCTTGCGGCCGAACGGCGTCTTCGACAGCACGATACCGAGGAAGGCGGCCAGGAGCAGGAACATCAGGACCGGGACCGGGATGCCGAGCGCGGTGCCGCGCCCGAAGACGCCGAACCACGTCTCGTTCTGGTTGGCGATGTCCATGTTCTGACCGCCCGACCAGGTGAGCGTCAGGCCGTGGATGGCGGACAGCATCCCGAGCGTGACGATCAGCGAATTGAGCCTGAGATACCCCACGAGAAAGCCGTTGATCGCCCCGAGCGCGAGCGTCATCGCGAACATCGCGGGGATCGCGAGCGCGGGACCGAAGGCCGGGTTCTCGTGCAGGTCCAGCACGACGATCGCCGAGAAGGACAGCATCGAGCCGACCGAGAGATCGAGATTGCCGCCGATCACCACGAAGGTGACGCCGAGCGCCATGATGCCGAGGATCGCCGAGGAGCGGATCACCCCGAAGACGTTGTCGGGGTCGATGAAGCGCGGGTTCCAGAGCGTGAAGCCCACCATGAAGAGGATGAAGGCGACGAGGATGCCCTGACGTGCGAGCACGCCGCCAAGCGACTTCGCCGCCGTCGATTTCATGGTCGTGTCGGCCATTCCTCTTCCTCCCCTCGCGGCTGCGTCTCCCGGCGCGGCCGCCCTTCGCTTCCGTCCGTCAGACCAGCGTCATTCCCCCGTCGATCATCACGATCTGCCCGGTCATGTAGTCGCTCGCGCGCGATGCGAGGAACGTCGTCGTCCCGGTGATGTCCGAGGGACGGGCGACCCGGCCCTTCAGGATCTCGGCCGAGAATTCCTCCATCGCCTGACCGGGGCGCTCTGCGGCCCCGATCTCCATCAGGTCGCGGTCGACCTGCTCCCACATCTCGGTATCGACCACGCCGGGCGCGAAGCCCGTGACCGTGATGTCGTGCCGCGCGAGGTCGCGCGCGGCGGACTGCGTCAGGCTGACCACCGCCCATTTCGAGGCGCAGTAGGGCGCGACGTTGTCGAAGCCCTGCCGCGAGGCGATGGAGGCGGTGTTGACGATCTTGCCGCCGCCCCCCTGCGCGATCATCTGGCGCGCCGCCTCCTGGATGCCGATCAGGCAGCCGAGGCCGTTCACATCCATGATCAGATGCCAGTTCTCCTCGGTCACGTCGAGGAAGTTCATCGGCTTGTTGATGCCGGCGTTGTTGAACATGACGTCGAGCCGCCCGAAGGCCTCGACCGTCCGGCCGATCATCGCGCGCACCTGGGCCCTGTCACGCACGTCCACCGCTGCCGCGATCGCCGCGCCGCCCGTGCGCTCGCGGTTCTCCTCGGCCACATTCGCGACCCTTGCCCCGTCGAGGTCTGCGAAACAGACGCAGGCACCCTCGTCGAGCAGCGCCTCGCCTATGGCGCGGCCTATGCCACGCGCCGCACCCGTCACGATGCAGACGCGCCCCTCTACTCCACGCGGTTCGGCCACGGCATCCTCCCTGCCCCTCGTCTTGCGAAAAGGTGGGGGCCGACCCTGCACGGCCGACCCCCGGTCTCCGGGAGGAGATCAGAAGACCGGGCGGTCGAACTCGCCCATGTTGTCCTGCGTGATCTTCGGCGTGTCGAAGTAGTTGAGGAAGGGCACCTCTTCCCCGGCGAGCACGTCGAGCGCGGTCTGGAGCGCGGCCTCGGCGTCGTCGACGGGCGACTGGTAGATCGAGCCCCAGTATTCGCCCCGCTCCATCGCGTCGTAGCCGACGGCGAAGTTGGTGGCGCCGACGAAGGTGATGTCGGCCGCGCGGCCCGCGGCGAGCGCCGCGTTCAGGGCGCCCACGCCCATGTTGTCGTCACCCGAATAGACTCCGTCGATGTCGTCGTACTGGACGAGGAAGGCCTCCATCACGCGCTGGCTGTCCTCGCGGTTCCAGTTGCCGGGCTGGCTCGCCATCAGGGTCACGTTGGGGCAGACCTCGGGCAGACGCTGCTCGAAGCCCTCGGCGCGCTCGATGGCGGTGGTGTAGCCCGGCTGGCCGGTGATCTGCACGATCTGGGCCTCGTCCTGGATGCCCAGCGCGGTGAACCGCTCGCACATGATCTCGGCCGCGCGGGCGCCCTGGGTGATGTTGTCGGGCCCCGAGAAGGACCGGACGAAGTCGAAGCCGTCCTCGGCGATGTTCGAATTGGTGATGATGACCGGGATCCCCGCCTGGTGCGCCTGGCGCACGGCCGGGATCACGGCCTGGCCGTTCGTCGGCCAGATGATCATCGCGTCCACCTCCTGCTGCACCAGATCCTGGATCTGGGCGATCTGGCGCGCGACGTCGCCGCCCGCATCGAGGACCACGACCTCTACGTCGGGATTGGCCTCGGCGGCGGCGATGAAGGCCTGCTCGTAGGTCGTCTGGTAGCTGTCGACGCCGACGTTGTTCTGCGTGATGCCGATGGTGACGCTCTGCGCCGCCGCTGCGCCGCCGAGTGCGACGAGAGCGGTCGAGCAGGCAAGCGAAAGCTGGGTCGTACGGGTCATTCTTCCCTCCCTCTGTTGATCTGGCGATTGCCGCTGTCCTCCCAGCCCGGGAATCGTCCGGTGCAATCCTTCATCATCCAGCGCCCATTCGCCGCGAACCGGACCGCACCATTCTGTCCAATATGGATGATTTTTTATCCAAATTGGATATTTTGCAGCATCCCGCACGTTTACCAAATTGAACATTCCATTGAGGACCGCCCATGAAACGCCGCCCGCCCCGGGCCGCAGGGTTACGCACTCGCGGAACGATGAACAAGCACGCCAAGCAAGACCACCATTCTGGACATGACGGCGGATCGCTCGAGGCCCGCATGTCCTCGGGCTCGGCCGAGGCCGAGCTGGCGCGCGTGGTCGAGTTCCTCGGGCAACTCTGCGTGGAGCTCGACTCGTCCCTCGATCCCACCACGCCGAACCCGCACCTCAACATGATCCTGCATCTGCTGCGCGGACACCTGGAGGGGCGGCTCGTCTCGTCCTCCTCCATGGCGTCGGCTTCGGGCGTTCCCTACGCGACCGCGATGCGCAAGCTCGCCGAGATCCAGGCCGCGGGTCTCGTCGAGCAGCGTCCGCGCACGAAATCCGGGCGCAGCTTCTCGCTGCACCCGAGCGCCGCGCTCCTCGGCCGCTTCGGACAACTGGCGAGCCGCATCGGCCGTATCGCGCGCGCCTCCTTCCCGGCCTCGGGCGACACGCGCGACTATTTCTTCGGCGGCTCCTACGTGCCGGGCCAGGCCGCCATCGCGCCGCCCACGGCGCTTCTGTCGCCGCTGAAGCTCGCCGGCGGGCTGCGCATCCTCGTGCATGGCGATCCGACCTTCATGGTCATGGAGAACCTCAAGCGGCAGTTCGAGCAGATCGTCGGGACCGACATCCACCAGCGCGCCTTCTCCATCGACCGCCTGCGGCACGAGGCGCTGAGGAACGCCGAGCGCAAGCGCAGCGCCTACGACCTCATCGCGGTCGACCTGCCCTGGATCGGGGAGTTCGTGGAGAAGGGCGTGATCCGCCCGCTGCCCGAGGTCATGGACATCGAGCGGCTCGACCCCGGCGACTTCCACACCGCCGGCTGGCGGGCGACGCACTGGGACGGCGTGCCCTACGGCGTGCCGAGCCAGACCACGCCGGAACTGATGTTCTTCCGCAAGGACTGGTTCGCCCGCGACGGCCTCGCGCCCCCGGCGACCGCCGCGGACGTGATCGAGGCCGCGCGGCACTTCCACGATCCCCGGAGCGGCCGTTACGGCGTCGCCTGGAACGCCGCGCGGGGCACGGCGCTCGGGCACACGTTCATGATGACCTGCGCCGCTTTCGGCCAGCCGATCATCGAGCTGCCCGAGGTCGCGGGAGGCTACGATGCCGATCACCTCGGGGGCGGCGGGCATCGTCCGACGCTCGACACGGACCGGGCGCTGGCGGCGGCCAACTATCTCATGGAACTGCTGGAGTATTCGCCGCCCGACATCCTCTCGATGTCCTGGTACGAGCGGGTCAGGCCCTTCGCCGCAGGCAAGGTCGCCATGGCCTACGGCTATACGCTGCTCGCGCCCTACTTCGAGCTCGACGAGACCTGCCCGGCGCACGGCAACACCGGCTACCTGCCGCACCCCCACGGACCCGCAGGCGCGCCCATCGCGCCGGTCGGGGGCTACGCGCTGTGCATCCCGGCGAACCTCTCGGCGGAGCGGATCGAGGATGTGGTCGAGGCGCTGATCGCCTTCACCTCTCCGGCCGCGCAGAAGCTCTACGTCCAGAACGGAAGCCGCACGGCGCCCCGCTACTCGGTGGGGGCCGATCCCGAGGTG
>NZ_JBQLZP010000230.1:0-1578 GCF_052168335.1 Roseicyclus sp.
CCGCCCGTCGTCGCGGCCTCGAGCATGCTCGCGGCCTGCGGCGGCCCCGGCTCGTGGTCGGCGATGGCCGTGATCATGGCGGCGAACTTCATCGCCTCGAACATGTTCTGCGCGTCCGAGCACGAGCAGTTGTCGCAGCCGAGGCCGAAGCCGACGCCCGCCTCCTGTAGCCTTCGGACGGGGGGAATGCCGCTCTTGAGCTTGAGGTTCGAGAGCGGGTTGAGGACGCAGCGCGTGCCCGTCTCGGCCAGAAGCTCGATCTCGTCGTCGAGGAGCCAGACGGAATGCGCGAGGTTCAGGCGCGGGCTGAGCAGCCCCTCCTCGTGGAGCGCGCGCACCAGCGAGCCGCCGTGCTGCGGGTAGGCCATGCGCGCCTGCAGCGCCATGCCCTTGGACTCGTAGAAATGCGTGAAGATCGGCAGGTCGTGCTTCTCCGCCAGTTCCCGCGTCCGCTGGAGCAGCGCCGAGGTGCAGCGCTCGGGCGCCGAGGGGCCGAGCGCCCAGCCGATCGTGGGGCGCTTCACCGAACTGGTGATCCAGGTCTCCTCGAAATCGGCGATCTGGTCGAAGCGCGCGTCGGGCTCGGCCGCCGTCGAGAGCTTGCCGTGCAGGTGCTCGGGGAAGACCTCGGGCCAGAACGGGATCGTCCCGATCCCCTTGCGGTCGGCGTATTGCAGCGCGACGACGGCGCGGATGCCGATCTCCTCGTAGGCCTCGACCACGGCGGTCAGGTGGTCGGGGTCGTAGGGGAAGAGCGTGACCATGTCCTGCACGGTCGTCATGCCCGACTTCAGGCATTCGAGCGCGCCCAGAAGCGTGCGGACCTTGATCTCCTCGCGCGAGCGCTTGGGGTATTGCGGCGGCAGCGCGAGGAGGCGCCAGGTCTCGAGCGGCTCCTCCTCCATCAGGCCCTTCGCCAGCACGTCGTGCGAGTGGTAATGCGCGTTCACGAAGCCCGGAACCACCAGACGCCCGCGCGCGTCGATCCGGCGGAGGCCCGGGCGCGTCGCGGCGTCCTGCGCCAGGTCCGGCCCGACGGCGACGATGGCGCCGTCCTCGACGAGGATGTCGGCGGCGGCCGGGCGGTGGGGGTCCGCGCCGGGCGCCATCACGCGCCCCCCGGTGATCAGGAGCGGCGCGGCGGCAGTGTCGGTCTTCATTCTTCCAGTCCTCGGTTATCGCGTCCCCGCGTAGAACGCGATCCTGCGTTCCAGCATCTCGACCAGTCCGATCAGCGTGAAGGACAGGGCGAAAATGACGATGATGAGGGCCCAGAACCGTTCCATCAGGAACATCGACAGGTAGGTGTCGAAGAGCCCTCCGAAGCCGATCAGCGCGATGATGATCTGGCCCACGATGACGCCCTTGACCGCGCGGATCACGGCGAGGCGCACGCCGGTGATGATCTCGGGCAGCGCGGCGGGCACGACGATCTCGAAGATGATGCGCCGGCGCGAGCAGCCGAAGACGCGGCCCATCTCGACGAGCGAGGGCGCGACATGCGAGACGCCGGCCTGCGCGTCGATGATCACCACCCAGACCGCGAAGAGGAAGACGGTGGCGATCACCGTCGCCTCG
>NZ_JBQLZP010000231.1:0-3682 GCF_052168335.1 Roseicyclus sp.
CGCCGAGGAGACGGCCGCGGCGTGACATGAAGAACGTTCCGCAAGGCATTGTATGAAATGAAAAAGCCGCCCCGAGGGGCGGCTTCGTTCTGCGTGGCGCCTATGTCTCAGCGGTTCTCGATCTCGACGTAGTCGCGCATCGTCTCGCCGGTATAGAGCTGCCGCGGGCGGCCGATCTTCAGCGCCGGATCCGCGATCATCTCCTTCCACTGGCTCACCCAGCCGACGGTCCGCGCCACCGCGAAGATCGGCGTGAACATCGAGGTCGGGAAGCCCATCGCGTCGAGGATGATGCCCGAGTAGAAGTCGACGTTCGGATAGAGCTTCTTCTCGACGAAGTAACTGTCCTCGAGCGCGATCCGCTCAAGCTCCTTGGCGACCTGGAGGGTCGGATTGTTCTCGATCCCGAGAAGATCCAACACCTCGTCAGCGGATTGTTTCATGACCTTCGCGCGCGGGTCGAAGTTCTTGTAGACCCGGTGGCCGAAGCCCATGAGGCGGAAGGGGTCGTTCTTGTCCTTCGCGCGGGCGATGAATTCGGGGATTCGGTCGGGCGTGCCGATCTCGCGCAGCATCTCGAGGCAGGCCTGGTTGGCACCGCCATGCGCGGGTCCCCAGAGGCAGGCGATGCCGGCCGCGACGCAGGCGAAGGGGTTCGCGCCCGAGGATGCGGCGAGGCGCACGGTCGAGGTCGAGGCGTTCTGCTCGTGGTCGGCGTGCAGCGTGAAGATCCGGTCCATGGCGCGGGCGAGGACCGGGTCGACCTTGTATTCCTCGGCCGGCACGGCGAAGCACATGCGCAGGAAGTTCGACGCATAGTCGATGTCGTTGCGCGGATACACGAAGGGCTGCCCGATCGAGTACTTGTAGGCCATGGCCGCGATCGTCGGCACCTTGGCGATCAGGCGGTGCGAGGCGATCTCGCGCTGGCGCGGGTCGTTGATGTCGGTCGAGTCGTGGTAGAAGGCCGACATCGCGCCCACCACGCCCACCATCGTCGCCATCGGATGCGCGTCCCGCCGGAAGCCCCGGAAGAAGTTGTGCATCTGCTCGTGGATCATGGTGTGGCGGGTGATCGTGTTCTCGAACAGCTCGAGTTCCGCCGCGCTCGGCAGCTCGCCGTAGAGCAGGAGGTAGCAGACCTCGAGGAAGTGCGACTTCTCGGCGAGCTGGTCGATCGGGTAGCCGCGGTGCAGCAGCTCGCCCTTGTCGCCGTCGATGAAGGTGATCGAGCTGTCGCACGACGAGGTCGAGGTGAAGCCCGGATCGTGGGTGAACACGCCCGCCTGCGCGTAGAGCTTGGTGATGTCGATGACATCGGGCCCCGCGCTCGGCGAGCGCATCGGCAGCTCGTAGCTCGTTCCGTCGATCGTCAGGGTTGCGGTTCTGTCGGCCATGGTCGTCCCTTCTCCTCGCGCCGGTCGTGGAGCGCCGGCCATCGGCTCGGCCCGGACCGCGTGTGCCCCGGACCCTGTCCCTGTGCGCGGTTCCCCCCGGTTCAGCCGCGGGGGGAGGCTGCGTCCGTCAGACGGGCGAGCGAGGTCTCCCGGCCCAGGACGAGCATCATGTCGTACACGCTCGGGCTCACGCTGCGGCCCGCGAGCGCCGCCCGCAAGGGGGCCGCCAGCTTGCCGAACTTCAACCCGTGGGAGTCCGCTGCCGCGGTCAATACCGCTTCCAGCGTGTCCCGTGTCCAGCTAGCATTCTGCAACTGCGCAGTCAATTCTGTCAGTATACCACGGGATACATCGTCGAGCGCCGCGGCCGCGCCCTCGTCGGGGACGATCGGTCCTTCCGCCAGCGCGAACTGGGCTTTTTCCAGCAGATCGGGCAGCGTCTTGGCGCGGTCCTTGAGGCAATACATCGCAGCCGCGAGGCGGTCTTTCTGCGCCTGCGAGAGCGGCGGGCGCTCCGAAATGGCGAGGAAGCTCTCGATGGCAGAGACGAGCTCGGCATCCGCCATCCGCGCGATGTGCCAGCCCGAGACGTTCTCGAGCTTCTTCATGTCGAGCCGCGCGGGCGCGCGCCCGATGCCGCCGAGGTCGAACCACGCGATCGCCTGCGCGTCGTCGAAGAGCTCGTCGTCGCCGTGGCTCCAGCCGAGGCGGGCGAGATAGTTGCGCATCGCCGCGGGCGGGAAGCCCATGCGCGCGTATTCCATCACGCCGGTCGCGCCGTGCCGCTTCGACAGCTTCTTGCCGTCGGGCCCGTGGATCAGCGGGATATGCGCCCAGACCGGCTCGGCCCAGCCCATGGCGCGGTAGATCTGCGCCTGGCGCGCGGCGTTGTTGAGGTGGTCGTCGCCCCGGATCGCATGCGTCACGCCCATGTCGTGGTCGTCGACGACGACGGCCAGCATGTAGGTCGGCGTCCCGTCCGAGCGCAGCATCACCATGTCGTCGAGCTGGTCGTTGCGGAAGGTGACGGTTCCCTGCACGGCGTCCTCGATCACCGTCTCGCCGACACGCGGAGCCTTGAGGCGGATCGCGAAGGGGGCGTCCGGGTGCTCGGCCTCGGGCACGTCCCGCCAGGGGCTGAGGAACAGGGTCGAGCGGCCCTCGGCCCGCGCGGCCTCGCGGAAGGCCTCGATCTCCTCCTGCGGGGAGAAGCACTTGTAGGCCGTTCCCTCGGCCAGCATCCGGTGCGCGACCTCGGCGTGGCGCTCCAAGCGCGCGAACTGGCTGACCACCTCGCCGTCCCAGTCGAGCCCGAGCCAGCGCATGCCGTCGAGGATCGCCTCCGTCGCCTCGGGGGTGGAGCGGGCGCGGTCGGTGTCCTCGATCCTGAGGAGGAACTTCCCCCCGCGACCGCGGGCGAACAGCCAGTTGAAGAGCGCGGTCCGCGCCGTGCCGATATGCATGATCCCCGTCGGCGAGGGCGCGATGCGGGTGACGATCTCTGGGCTCTCGGCCATGGGACCCCTTCCGGGCGGCGACCGGCGCGCGCCCGCGTTAACGAGTTGGAAACCATGTCTTGGCAAGACGGGGAGGACTTACCCGAGCCTGAGGTGAAGGTGCAAGGGTGCGGCCCCACGCGATCCTGACCGCGCTGAACGCGGTCCAGCAGGGCCAGCGCGGCGCGCTGATGCCCTGGGCGGCCGTGGCCTTCGGGTCGGGCGTGGCGCTCTACTACGAGCTCCCGGCGGAACCCGCTGTGCTGGGCTATGCGGCGGCGGGCGGGGCGGGATGCCTCGCGCTCCTGCTCTATGCCCTCAGGCGGGAGGTCTTCGGCCCGCTCGCGCTCGGTGTCGCGCTGCTGTCGGCGGGGTTGCTTGCCGCGGGGCTCCGCTCGCACGAAGTGGCGGGACACGTGCTGGACTTCCGCTACTACGGACCCGTCGAGGGCCGGATCGTCGGCATCGACCGGTCCGCCTCCGACGCGCTCAGGCTGACGCTCGACGAGGTGCGCCTTGATGACGTGGCGCCCGGGCGGACGCCGCTCCGGGTGCGCGTCGCGCTCCACGGGGCGCAGGACTGGCTCGACCCCGAGCCCGGCGCGCGGGTGATGATGACGGCGCATCTCTCGCCGCCCTCGGGTCCGGCCGAGCCCGGCGGCTTCGACTTCCAGCGCCATTCCTGGTTTCTCTCGATCGGCGCCGTCGGCTACACGCGCACGCCCGTCCTGCTGGCCGAGGCGCGCGCGCCCGGCGCGGCCGCGCTGTTCCACCTCAGGATGCGCATGT
>NZ_JBQLZP010000232.1:0-4071 GCF_052168335.1 Roseicyclus sp.
TACCCCTGTTATTGCTGAGGCTGCGGGCCAAGGCGGCGCATGTCACGGGAACAGAGCCAACTTCCCCGGTGCGCCACTCCCCTCATACCCGCTACGATCGTTCGACCGGACTGCGCGCCATCGCGTCCGACGGGACGGCGTCGGGGTTCGCCCGCATGGCCTGACGCTCCTCCGTCCCACGGCTGACCCGCATCCGCCCAGCGGCCTTCGCGGGTCCGTGGGCCATCGGCATGGTCCGCAGAATCGTCCGCGCGGGCACCGGCGCTGGCGTCGGATCGACGGTCGCGAGGCGCTCTTCGGGAATGTCCACAGTGCCTGACACTTTGCGGGCGGAACGAAATTCTGCGTCCCTGCGATGGGGATTCGCCCGATGTCGCGGAATAAGTATCTGGCAAAAAACGCTAAACGCGCAGCGCGCGACCTTGTTCCCTTTGTGGCCGAAATTGACATGTCAATCTTGATTGACATGTCGCTTGGTATACACTGCCATGCACAGATCACATGCGTGCGTGCCCCTGGGGCGATGCGGACAGACGACGGAAGAAGAACGACCGTGGCCAGACATTCCGATGCTCGCGTCGCTTCGCGCGCCGCGCCCATAGCACATCCCGTATCAGACACCGTATCCGACCGGGACCTCCCCCTTTCGCCAGCCGGCATATCGGACCTCGCCGCGCGGGCCGTCGCGCGGCTCCGCGAGCAGAGCGGTGCGGGCGAGCTGTCGGAGCCCGCGCGAACCTGCATGCAGTCGCCGCTGGCCATCGCGCTGGCCCGTGCGCTCTGCGACGACGCCACCGATACCGCCGACCTCCTCGTCGCCGACCTCGTGGAGGCGGGCCTCTCGGTCGAGGAGATCTGCCTCGACCACCTCGCCCCCGCCGCGAAGTGTCTCGGCGAGTGGTGGGAGACCGACCGGCTTCCCTTCACCGAGGTGGCCATGGCGACCTCGCGCATCCAGGCGATCCTGCGCCGGATGCCCCTTGGCGCCCGCGGACGGCATCGCCGCAGCTTCCAGCGCGGCGCGGTCTTCTGCGCCGTGCCGGGCGAGCAGCATACGCTCGGCGTGATGATGGCGGCCGACCTCTTCCGGCGGAACGGCTGGGACGTGGGCCTCATGGTCGGGCTCGACCACGGCGACATCCTCTCCCGGCTCGAGCGCGATGACCGCTGCGTGATCGGGCTGAGCTGCTCGGGCGCGCACTCGCTGGCTGCGCTCGACCGCCTGATGACGGCGCTGCGTGCGGTACGCCCCGACGCGCGGCTTATCCTCTCGGGCCAGATCGTGCTCGACGGTGCCGCCCTCGCCCAGCTTCCCGCCGCGGACGCCGTCGTGCGGTCCGTCGCCGAGGCCGAGGCGCAGATCGCCCGTCTCGACAGGGACTACGCCCTGGGCAGGCTGCCGCGCGCCTCGGTCGCCTGAAGCCTCAGAGGTCCAGCTCCGCCACCGGGATGATGCGGAAGAAGGCGCCGCCGGACCAGACGCCGAACCATTCCCTGCCGTCCACCCCGTGCGCCTCGCCGAGGTCCACGAGCCTGTAGAAACTCTTCCGGTCGATGAGCGCGTCGAGGCCGGCGCGCACATGGACATAGGGGCTGGGTTCGCCACCCGGGTCGCGCGTCACCCGGATCGGGTGCCCGGGCCCCGCCAACACCACGTCGCCCACATTGGTCGTGAAGCTGATCGCCTGCTCCGGTCCTTCGCCCGCCGCCTCGAAGTCCACCGCGACGAAGGGTGCGTCCTCGACCCTGATTCCCACCTTCTCGACCGGCGTGACGAGAAAGAACTTCTCCCCCTCGCGCTTCAGGATCGTCGAGAAGAGGCGAACGAGCGGTTTTCGTCCGATCGGCGTTCCCTGGTAGAACCAGGTGCCGTCACGCCTTATCTCCATGTCGAGGTCGCCGCAGAACGGCGGATCCCAGAGATGGACGGGCGGCAGCTTGCCCTCCTTCTGGGCCTGGCGCGCGGCGGCGATCAGGCTTTCTGGCGTGGGGCTGGCGGCGCGGTCCGTCACGATGATGTGTCCCTCTGTCCCTTTTGCCATTTGTGGCGGGAGGAATAGGTCTGATAGCACGGGATAGATATGCAGCATGCGGAGCATTGCCATGACTGAGCGCGCGACGGGAGCCGAGAGCCTGGTGGCCGAGATCGAAGCCCTGGGCGGCAAGCTCGCCGAGGCGCGGCAGGCGGTGGCGACCCGCATCATCGGCCAGGAGGAGGTGGTGACGCTGACGCTGGCGGCGATGCTGTCGGGCGGGCACGCGCTTCTCATGGGTTTGCCGGGCCTCGGCAAGACGCTGCTGGTGGACACGCTCTCGACCGTCATGGGGCTGAGCGCGAACCGCATCCAGTTCACGCCCGACCTGATGCCCGCCGACATCCTCGGCTCAGAGGTGCTCGAGACGGGCACGGACGGCGCGCGGAGCTTCCGCTTCATCGAGGGGCCGATCTTCTGCCGCCTCCTGATGGCCGACGAGATAAACCGCGCCTCGCCCCGGACGCAGTCCGCGCTCCTCCAGGCGATGCAGGAGCGCGAGGTGACGATCGCGGGCCAGCACCGGCCGCTGCCCGCGCCCTTCCACGTCCTCGCCACCCAGAACCCGATCGAGCAGGAGGGGACCTATCCGCTGCCCGAGGCGCAGCTCGACCGCTTCCTCGTGCAGATCGACGTGCCCTATCCCGACCGCGAGACCGAGCGCGGCATCCTCGTCGCCACGACCGGCATCGACGAGCGCCGCGCGCACCAGGTCTTCGACCCCGAGGCGCTGATCGCGGCGCAGAAGATCGTCCGCCGGATGCCCGTGGGCGAGGCCGTCGTGGAAGCCATCCTCGACCTCGTGCGCGCCTGCCGCCCCGAGGGAGGCGAGGCGCCCGAGATCGTGCGGAACGCCGTTGCCTGGGGCCCGGGGCCGCGTGCGGCGCAGGCGCTGATGCTGACCGTGCGCGCGCGCGCGCTGCTCGACGGCCGGCTCGCGCCCTCGGTCGAGGACGTGGCGGCGCTGGCGCGACCGGTGCTCGTCCACCGCATGGCATTGACCTTCGCGGCGCGCGCCGAGGGCATGGACCTCGGACAGGTCATCGGCGAGGTCACGTCGCGCGTCACCCGGATCGAGGCGGCGGCTTGAGCCGTTCGGCGCTCCATACGCCCGAGTCCCTCCGCTCGCGCTCCGAGGCCATCGCGGCGCCGCTGCCGGCGCTCATGGCCGATGCGCAGCACCTCGCCGCGACCGTCCTCCTCGGCACCCACGGGCGCAAGCGGGCGGGCACGGGCGACGAGTTCTGGCAGTACCGCCCAGCCGAGGCGGGCGACAGCCTGCGCGCCATCGACTGGCGGCGTTCGGCCCGGTCGGACGGGCATTTCGTCCGCCAGACCGAGTGGCAGGCCGCGCAGTCGGTGATGATCGGCGTGGACGACGCGGCCTCGATGACCTTCACGGGCTCGGATCGGCGGCCCTCCAAGCTCCGCCGCGCGCAGACGCTCGCCATGGCCATCGCGATCCTCGCGGTGCACGGGGGCGAGCGCGTGGGCCTGACCCACCTGACCGAGCCGCCGAGGTCCGGGCGCGGGCAACTCCTGCGGATGGCGCAGGCGCTGATGGACGGCCACGAGGAGGGCGATTATGGCGTGCCGCGCCCGAAGGCGATGCCGCCCGGCAGCCGTGCCGTCTTCTTCTCCGACTTCCTCGGCGATCCCGCGCCGATCGAGCAGGTGCTCGGCCGCGCCGCAGACCGGGGCGTGAAGGGCGCGATCGTGCAGGTCCTCGACCCCGACGAGGAGGCCTTTCCCTACGACGGGCGCACGGTCTTCGAATCGATGTCGGGCGCGATCCGTTTCGAGACGCTGAAGGCCCGGAGCCTGCGGGACGAGTATCTGGCGCGGCTGGCCGAGCGGAAGGACCGTCTCGCCCAGGCCGCGCGCCGCACCGGCTGGCGCCATCACGTCCACCACACGGACCAGCCCGCGGAGCCGACGCTCCTGTGGCTCTACCGCGCGCTCGAGAGGGTGCGGACATGACGTCTGCGCGCGACCTCCGCCGCGGGGCGCCCGTTTCCGCCGGCGGAAACGGGCCGGT
>NZ_JBQLZP010000233.1:0-11278 GCF_052168335.1 Roseicyclus sp.
CCACGACGGGGCTCTGGTCCGTCGAGTTCGCGCCGGGCCTCGCCGGGGCGCTCGACGGGGGCGCGCGCAAGGTGCGGGACTGGACGGGGGCGGTCGGCGCCGTGGGCGTTTCCTTCGAGGACGAGGCCGCCTTCTTCAACGTCAACACGCCCGAGGATCTCGCGGCCGCCGAGGAGCGCCTGCGGTGAGCTTCGACACGATCGTCGTCGTCGACTGGTCGGCCCGCGCCGTGCCTTCGCCCGCGCGCCCGACGAAGGACGCGATCTTCATCGGCATCTGCCGCCACGGGCATCTCGCCACGCTCTACCAGCGGACCCGAACCCAGGCTATGCGCACCATCGCGGGCCTCGTCGACGGGGAACTAAGGGCCGGGCGGCGGGTGCTGGCGGCCTTCGACTTCCCCTTCGCCTATCCCGCGGGGTTCGCGCGCGCGGTGATCGGAGACGACGCGCCTCTGTCCCTCTGGGCGCAGCTCGCCGACCTCGTCGAGGACGACGACCGCAACGTCTCGAACCGCTTCGAGGTCGCGGCGCGCCTGAACGCGCGCTTCGCGGCGGAGGGGCCGTTCTGGGGCCATCCGGTGGGCCGGGCGACGCCGGGCCTGCCGTTCCGCAAGCCTCGCTGCGACGCCTTCCCCTTCGCCGAGCGGCGGCGGATCGAGACGCTGATCCCCCGCGCGAAGTCCTGTTTCCAGCTCATGGGCGCGGGTTCGGTCGGGTCGCAGGCGCTCCTCGGCATGGCGCGGCTGCACGGCTTGCGCGCGCGGTTCGGCGACAGCCTCGCGGTCGCCCCTTTCGAGCCGCCCGAGACGCCCATCGTGCTGGCGGAGTGCTACCCGGGCCTCATCTCGGAGGCGATCGCCGCCCGCACCCGGCCGGACGAGATCCCCGACAAGGCGCAGGTGCGCGTCCTCGCCTGGGCGCTTGGGCGCCTGCCGCCCGCCCGCCTCGACGCGCTCCTCCGCGAGGGCGATCCGGTCGAGGGCTGGATTCTCGGCCATGGCGCGGAGGCGGAGCTCGCCTCGGCGCTTCCCTGACTACTGGAGGTCGGCGAAGGCCGCCTGCATCCGCCGCACCGCCTCCTCCACGATGCTGCGCCGCGTGGCGAGGTTGAAGCGGTTGCAGAGCTCTCCGCCGGGGCCGAAGCCGGGGCCGGGGCTGACGCCGATCTTGGCCACGTCGCGGATGCGGGTGGCGATCTCCTCGGTGGTCATGCCGGTGCCGGAAAAGTCGACCCAGCCGAGGAAGGTCGATTGCAGCGGCATGGACCAGACGCCGGGAATGGCATTGATCCCCTCGTCGAAGACCTTCCGGTTGCCGTCGAGATAGACCACGAGGTCGTCCACCCAGGCCGCGCCCTCGGGGGAGTAGGCGGCCTTGGTCGCGACGATGCCGGGCGAGGCGGGCGCGTATTCCAGCATCTGAAGCCGCTTGGCGTAGGCCGCCCTGAGGTCGGGGTCGGGGATCATCGTGTAGCCGGTGCGCAGGCCCGGCAGGTTGAAGGTCTTGGACGCCGCGTTCATCGCGATGAGGCGGCCCGTGTGCTCGGGCGCGGCGACGGCCATGGGGACATGTTTCGCGCCCGGAAAGACCACGTCGGCATGGACTTCGTCCGAGACGAGCAGCAGGTCGTGGCGCGCGGCGAACTCGGCCACGGCGCGCATCTCGTCCGGCGTCCAGACACGGCCCGAGGGGTTCTGCGGCGCGCAGAAGAGGAGGACCTTCACGGAGGCGTCGACAAGCGCGTCCGCCACGTCGAAGTCGAGGACGTAGCGCCCGTCCTCGAGCGCCATGGGGATCTCGACCGGGCGGCGCTCGGCCCGGAGGGTCTTGTTCCGGAACTCGTGGTAGACCGGCGTGAAGAAGCAGACGCCGTCGCCGGGCTTGGTGAAGGTCTCGAAGACCATGCCGATCGCGTGGCCGAGGCCCTGCGTCGCCACGATCCAGTCGGGGTCCATCGGCCAGCCGTGCCGCGTCTCCTGCCACCAGGCGATCGCCTTGCGGAAGCCCGCGTCGTCCGCGCCGTAGCCGAAGGCGCCATGGTCGACCATCGCCTGCAGCGCCTCGAGCACCGGGGGCGCGGTGCGGAAGTCCGCGTCGGCGACCCACATCGCCAGCCCCTCGTCCGGGTTCACGCCGCAGAACTGCTCCAGCTTGTCCCACTTGATGCAGTGGGTGCCCCGCCGGTCGATGATCTCGTCGAACATGCCTTGCCTCTTCTTCCTGCCGCGACCGGCCGAACGTAGCGGCTTGCGCGGCAGCCGCAAGACCGGGGCGCGCGGCTTGCGGCGCGGGGGCGCTGCCGCTACATGAGAACCCATGAAAAGGCCCATTCTCATTCACCCGGACCCGCGCCTGAAGAAGGTGGCGGAGCCGGTGCGCGACGTCTCGGACGAGCTGCGCCGCCTCGCCGACGACATGCTCGAGACGATGTACGACGCGCCGGGCATCGGCCTCGCCGCGCCGCAGATCGGCGTCTCGAGCCGTCTGGTCGTGCTCGACTGCGTGAAGGAGGAGGGGGCGGCCCCGCGTCCGCTCGCCATGTTCAATCCCGAGATCGTGGCCGCGTCCGACGAAACGTCGGTCTACGAGGAGGGGTGCCTCTCGATCCCCGAGACCTTCGCCGACGTGACCCGGCCCGCCGAGGTGACGGTGCGCTGGATGGACCGCGACGGGAACCCGGCGGAGGAGACCTTCGGCGGCCTCTGGGCGACCTGCGTGCAGCACGAGATCGACCACCTGAACGGCAAGCTCTTCATCGACTATCTCTCGCCGCTCAAGCGCCAGCTCATCACCCGCCGGATGACGAAGCTCAAGCGCGACCGCGCGCGGGAGCAGGAGCGCGCGTGAGCGTCCTGCCGATCCGCCGCTGGCCGGACCCGGTCCTGTCGCGCCCCTGCGCGCCGGTGTCGGACGCGTCCGAGGTCGCGGCGTTGGCGCAGGACATGCTCGAGACGATGTACGCCGCGCCGGGCCGGGGCCTCGCCGCGCCGCAGGTGGGCGTGGCGCTCCGCCTCTTCGTGATGGACGTCACGTGGAAGGAGGGCGCGCCGTCTCCCGTCGTCTGCGTGAACCCCGAGATCGTGGAGAGCGCGGCGGAGCGCGTTGCCGGACCCGAGGGTTGCCTCTCCATCCCCGGCGTCACGGCCGAGGTGCCGCGTGCGCCCTGGATCGTGTTGCGCTGGACGACGCCCGAGGGCGCGTTGCGGGAGGAGCGGCTGGAGGGACCCGCCGCGATCTGCGCGCAGCACGAGTACGACCACCTCGACGGGATCGTGACCTTCGACCGGATCGGCGCCGAACAGAGGGCCGCGCTCGAGGCGGAATATGCCGGCTAGGCCCTTCGTGCCCTGGCCCGACAGGCGGCTCCGCACGGAGGCGGCGCCGGTGGGCGAGATCACCGATGCGGTCCGCGCGATCTGGGACGACATGATCGACACGATGGAGGCGATGCCGGGCGTCGGCCTCGCGGCACCGCAGATCGGCGTGATGCTGCGCCTCGCCGTCGTCGCTTGCAGCGCCGAGCGGGGGCGCGCCATCCGCCTCGCCGACCCCGAGATCGTCGCCTCCGGGCCCGGCACCTTCCGCTGGGAGGAGGGGAGCCCGAACCTCTCCGGCGTGAGTGCCGAGGTGGAGCGTCCCTCGCCCGTGACCGTCGCCTATACCGACGAGACCGGCGCGCGGGTCGAGCGCGTCTTCGAGGAGCTCTGGGGCGCCTCGGTGCAGCACCAGATCGACCATCTCGCCGGGCGGATGTATTTCGACCGGCTGTCCCGGACGAAGCGCGACATGCTGCTGCGCCGTGCGCGGAGGCGGGCCTGATGCGCGTCGTGTTCATGGGAACGCCGGACTTCTCGGTGCCGGTCCTGGACGCGCTGGTGGCGGCGGGTCACGAGATCGCCTGCGTCTACTGCCAGCCGCCCCGACCCGCCGGGCGCGGCAAGAAGGACCGCCCGAGCCCGGTGCAGGCGCGGGCCGAGGCACTGGGCCTTCCCGTCCGCCACCCCGTCAGCCTGAGAAGCGCCGAGGCGCAGGCGGAGTTCGCCGCGCTCGACGCCGACGCGGCGGTGGTGGTGGCCTACGGCCTGATCCTGCCGCAGCCGGTGCTCGACGCGCCGCGCCGGGGCTGCCTCAACATCCACGCGAGCCTCCTGCCGCGCTGGCGCGGGGCCGCGCCGATCCATCGCGCGATCATGGCCGGCGACGAGCGAACCGGCGTCTGCATCATGCGGATGGAGGCGGGGCTCGACACCGGCCCGGTGCTCCTGCGGACGGAGACGGCCATCGGCCCCGAGGAGACCACGGGCGAGTTGCACGACAGGCTCTCCGCCCTCGGCGCCGAGGCCATCGTCGCGGCGCTCGACCGTCTCGGCACGCTGACGCCGGAGGTCCAGCTCGAGTCAGGCGTGACCTACGCGCAGAAGATCGACAAGGCCGAGGCGCGGATCGACTGGACCCGCGACGCCGGGGAGATCGACCGCACGATCCGGGGGCTTTCGCCGTTTCCGGGGGCCTGGACCATGGCGGGCGGCAAGCGCGTGAAGCTCCTGCGGTCGGGGCTCGCCCAGGGTTCCGGCGCCCCGGGCGAGGTGCTCGCAGACGGAAGGGTCGCCTGCGGGAGCGGCGCCGTCGCGCTGAGGCAGGTGCAACCCGAGGGCAAAGGCCCTATGTCTGCCGAAGAATGGTTGCGCGGCGCCCGGCTGCCGGTCGGCTCGCGTCTGGGAGAGTGACATGATCCTGTTCTCGTTCTTCGGATCCCTGATGCTGGCGGGCATCGTCGCCTACCTCTTCGAACGCTGGGGCTGGTCGCATAACGGTCTCGTGCCCTCGGTCCTGATCACATGGGGCGCGGTGCTGGCCCTCTACTTCCTCAGGGCGCTCTTCGGGCTGTCCTTCGGGTCGCCCGGCCTCGACGCGATCATCGGGTCGGTCGCGGCGCTGGTGCTCGTGCCGACCGAAGTGGCCTACCGCCGCAAGCAGAAGCGGAACCGCCGCTGAGGCGTCATGCCGCGCCGCAGCGCTTGCGCTCGGCGGCGCAGCAATCTATCCCGTGGGGCGAGTGAGACGAAACAAGATTTCGCGAAGGGATCCCCATGAGCTTCCGCATCCAGCCGCAACCCGTCGCCCGCCCCAATCGCTGCCAGCTCTTCGGCCCCGGCTCGCGGCCCGCGATCTTCGAGAAGATGGCGGCGAGCGACGCGGACGTGATCAACCTCGACCTAGAGGATTCCGTCGCCCCCGACGACAAGCCGCAGGCGCGCAGGAACGTGATCGAGGCCATCGGCGGCGTGGACTGGGGGCGCAAGACGCTGAGCGTGCGGATCAACGGGCTCGACAGCCCCTACTGGTATCGCGACGTGGTCGACCTGCTGGAGCAGGCCTCCGAACGGCTGGACCTCATCATGATCCCGAAGGTCGGCAACGCCTCGGACATCTACGCGGTCGATGCGCTCGTCTCCTCCGTCGAGGCGGCGATGGGCCGGACCAAGCGCATCGGCTTCGAGGTCATCATCGAGAGCGCGGCGGGCATCGCCCATGTCGAGGAGATCGCCGCCGCCTCGCCCCGCCTCCAGGCCATGAGCCTCGGTGCGGCGGACTTCGCCGCCTCGATGGGGATGCAGACCACCGGCATCGGCGGCACGCAGGAGAACTACTACATGCACCGCGAGGGCCAGAAATACTGGTCCGATCCCTGGCACTGGGCGCAGGCCGCGATCGTGGCCGCCTGCCGGACGCACGGCGTCCTGCCCGTGGACGGTCCGTTCGGCGACTTTTCGGACGACGAGGGTTTCCGGGCGCAGGCGCGCCGCTCGGCCACGCTCGGCATGGTGGGCAAATGGGCGATCCACCCCAAGCAGGTGGCGCTTTCGAACGAGGTCTTCACGCCCTCGGAGGCCGCCGTCACCGAGGCGCGCGAGATCCTCGCCGCGATGGAGAAGGCCAAGGCCGAGGGCGCCGGCGCCACGGTCTACAAGGGGCGCCTGGTCGACATCGCCTCGATCAAGCAGGCCGAGGTGATCGTGAAGCAGGCCGAGATGATCGCCGCGGGGTGACATCGGGCCGCACCGCGCCGGTTGGCCGGCGGAGGAGCAAATCAGGCAACCGGAACCCAGATCTCCGTGACGTTGTCCTCGGGCGCGGTTTCGTAGGTGTCGCTCACGTAGACCTCGAAGGGAACGGCGTCGCGGAGCGTCAGGCCCGCCTCGGGAATCGCGCGCGCATAGGTCCAGGACCAGGCCTCGGGCAGGCGGCTGAACGGCCCCTTGCAGGTGCAGACCAGGAAACGCCCGCCCGGCAGGACGACGCGGTCCATCCCCTCGGGCACCTCGGCGCCGGGCGCGAGCCGCTGGCCCGCATGGGCGCGCAGCGCCTCGGCCGGGGTCTCGGAAGGATCGTCGTAGTAGAGCCCGTAGGAGGGGCCGGAGCCCGCGATGAGACCGGCGGCGCCGAGCCTCCGCATCAGCGCCTCGAAGGCCGTCCCGATCTCCTGGTAGGGGCCGGTGTGCGGAACGGCGGCGAGGACTGTGTCCTCGGCCTCGCGGATTTCGGTGGGGAACATCGTGAAGGGTCCTTTCGCTGGAGGGAGGAGGGGTGGCGGAATTCTGCGCCCCCGCCGGACCTGCGCGGGCGTGGCGCCGAAGGCGGCGGCGAAGGCGCGTTCGAAGCTGCGCATGTGGCCGAAGCCGGTGCGGGCGGCGATGGCGGCGAAGGGATCGCGCGTGCCGACGACGAGAAGCGCGGCGCGGTTCAGGCGGATGCGGCGCACCGCCTCGGCCACGCCCTCGCCGGTCTGGGCGCGGAAGACGCGGCTGAAGTGGAAGCGCGACAGCGCCGCGACGTCGGCCAGCGCGTCGAGGCTGAGGTCGCCCGCAAGCTCCGCCTCGATGTGGCGGAGGGTCCGGGCGATGCGGGCGTCGTGGTCCGACGCGGATTTCGGGGCGATCTGGTCCATGCCCGGAAGGCTAGCACCGCCAGGCGCGACAAATCTTGCCGAGTTGCATCCACGCCCCGCCGCCGTCATATACCTGCAGCCGGATGAGCGAGGATGCGCGCGATGAACTATCTCGACTTCGAGAAACCGCTGGCCGAGATCGAGGGCAAGGCCGAGGAGCTTCGCGCGCTCGCTCGCCGCAACTCCGAGATGGACGTGGAGCAGGAGGCCGCCGCCCTCGACAAGAAGGCCGCGGACATGCTGCGCGACCTCTACAAGAACCTCTCGCCCTGGCGGAAATGCCAGGTCGCGCGCCACCCCGACCGGCCGCATTGCTCGGACTACATCGACGCGCTCTTCACCGAGTTCATGCCGCTCGCCGGCGACCGGAACTTCGCCGACGACCACGCCGTGGTGGGCGGCCTCGCGCGGTTCGACGACACGCCCGTGGTGGTGATCGGCCACGAGAAGGGCAGCGACACCAAGACCCGGATCGAGCGCAACTTCGGCATGGCGCGGCCCGAGGGCTACCGCAAGGCCGTGCGCCTCATGGACCTCGCCGACCGTTTCGGCCTGCCGGTCGTGACGCTGGTGGACACGCCCGGCGCCTATCCCGGCAAGGGCGCGGAGGAGCGCGGGCAGTCCGAGGCCATCGCGCGCTCGACCGAGAAGTGCCTCCAGATCGGGGTGCCGCTGATTTCCGTCATCATCGGCGAGGGGGGCTCGGGCGGCGCGGTCGCCTTCGCCACCGCCGACCGTCTCGCCATGCTGGAGCATTCGGTCTACTCGGTCATCTCGCCCGAGGGCTGCGCCTCGATCCTCTGGAAGGACGCCGAGAAGATGCGCGAGGCGGCCGAGGCGCTGCGCCTGACCGCGCAGGACCTCCACAAGCTCGGCGTCTGCGACGTCGTCATCAAGGAGCCGCTCGGCGGCGCGCAGCGCGACCCCGAGGCCACGATCGCCGAGGTCGGCAAGGCGATCCGCTCGATGCTCGCGCAGATGAAGAGCGCCGACCGGAAGAAGCTGGTCGCCTCCCGGCGGCGCAAGTATCTCGACATGGGGATGAAGGGCCTGGCCGCGTGATCGGGCGGCGCGCGGCGATGCTCGGCGCCGCCGCGCTGACCCTCGCCCGCCCGGACGCCGCGATGGGAGGGCCGGAGGACATGATCCCCGTGACGGAAGCCGACTGGTCCTACCTCGCCGACACGGTGATGGGCGGGGTCTCCGAAGGGCAGGCGCGGATCGAGGACGGCGCGCTGCGGCTGACGGGACGCGTCTCGACCGCGAACAGGGGCGGCTTCATCCAGGTGCGGACGGAGCTGCGAGCCCCCGGCGATGCGGAAGGCCTCCGCATCCGGGTGCGCGGCAACGGCGAGGACTACTTCATCCACCTGCGCACCGCGCGCACGCGCCTGCCGTGGCAGTACTACCAGGCCCGCTTCCCGACCGCCCCCGACTGGCGGGACGTGACCCTCGGCTGGGAGGACTTCGCGGCGTCGGGCGGTCTCCTGCCCACGCGTCCCGCGCCTGGCGACATCCGCTCCCTCGGGCTGGCGGCCTATGGCCGCGACCATGACGCGGACGTGTCCATGGCGGCCTTCGGCTGGGCTTGAGAAACCTGCGGAAGCCGGTTTCCGGTCGCGCTTTGGAAATCCGGCGCCTTCGCCTCGGGCCCGAGTTCTTCCGCGCACGCCATCCTACGCGATTGAAAGAAGGCTAAAGTTCTTCAGAGATCGTTCGCCGTTTTCGTAAACAGTCTGTCAACGAATTTGTGTCCGCCACGAGATTGCCCCAGTTGCCTTGATTGCGCCATATTCCGGCGGGGGCCGAGATTACGCGCCCGTTCAAGCATTGGTGCATTTTTATGAGCTACTTCGAATACAAGGTCATTCCCGCTCCATCCCAGCGTCGGCGCGGCCAGAAGCGCGTCGACGGAATGGACAAGTACGCCAGCACGATCTCGGACATCCTGACCGAGATGGGGCTGGAGGGCTGGGATTTCATCGGCGCGGAGGCGATGACAGAGCGTCGCCGCAAGTTCCTGTTCCTGATCACCGACATCGAGCGGACGATCATGGTCTTCCGCAGGCCCGCACGGCTCCACGAGGAGAACCTCGACCTGAAGCCGCCGGTCGTGGAGCCGCGCCGCGTCCGCCGTCCGGACCTCGTCGCCGAGGTCGCATCGGGAGCGCGGCGCATCCCCGTCACGCCCGTCGAGCGGGCGGAGCGCAAGGACGAAGCAGCGGAATCCGGCAGCGCCATCGCCGCCGAATAGGCCGCTACCAGAAGCGGGGCCGGGCGTAGTCCTCGTAGCCGGTGTCGTAGCTCTCGGCGTCGAAGCCTTCGTCCTGTTCCCGCAGGAATTCGCCCGCCGTGGGAAGCCCCGCGGCGGGGTCCCGCGTCCAGAGGCCCGAGCGCATGAGGGCCTTCGCGCACTGAAAATAGACCTCGCCGACCGAGATCACGACGACGCTGCGCGGGGACAGGCCCTTGCGCGCGAAGGCATCACGGACCTCCGCCTCGTCGGTGAGGAAGGCCGTGCCGTTCACGCGGACGACGTTGTTGGCGCCCGTCACCATGAACATCAGCGACACGCGGCCGTCCCGCACGATGTTGCGGAGCGAATCGAGGCGGTTGTTCCCGCGCCAGTCCGGCAGCCAGAGGGTGCGGTCGTCCACGATCCGCACCACCGGCCCGTCGTCGCCGCGCGGCGTGGCGTCGGTGCCCTCGGGGCCGACCGTCGACAGGATGCAGAAGCGCGACGCCTCGATCCAGCGGCGGTAGAGCGGCGTCACATGGGAAACCACCTTGGTTCGCGCCGCCGGCACCACCGCCTCGTAAAGCGCCTCGAGCGCCGCGATGTCCTCAACCCTCCGCATCGAAGCCCGCCTCCTTCATCAGCCGGTTGGACGCCGTCTCCACCCGCTCCTCCAGCTCCTGCATGAAGGCGGTGGAGGTCTTGCCGGGCGCGATCGGCTCGAGGAACTCGACCACGGCGAGGCCGGGCTTGCGGTAGATGCCGTGGCGCGGCCAGAAGACGCCCACGTTGGTCGCGGCCGGAACGCAGGGCTGCCCGGTCTGCTCGTAGAGGATCGCGGTCCCGATCTTGTACGGGATCTTGACCCCCGGCGCGACGCGGGTGCCTTGCGGATAGATGATGAGCTGCCCCGGGTCCTGCACGCCGGCCTTCACGCCCGCCATCATCTGCTGGATCGCCTGCGCGCGGCGCCCCCGGTCCACCGGCACGCACCCGATGCGGAGCGCGTACCAGCCGAGGATGGGCGCCCAGCGGAGCTGCTTCTTCATGATGAATTTCGGCCGCGGCACCTCGGAGACGATGATGATGATGTCCAGGAAGCTCTGGTGCTTGGCCGCGATCAGTACCTCGCCCTGCGGAGGCGTGCCGCGCACCTCGGTCTTCAGGCCCACCATCCAGGACGCGGTCCAGCGCACCCAGCGCGTGTAGGCATGGACGCCCGCGAAGGCGCCGCGCCGGTCGACGATTGCCCAGGGCGTGAAGAAGACGGCGAGGACCGCCATCATCAGGTACATCTGGCCCACGAAGACGAGCGAGCGCAGCCACTGGATCATTGCAGGGCCCTCAGCGTGCGATAGGCCGCGATGCGTGTCGCGGCGAAGGCGACGAGCGCGGCGAGCGGCGGGATCAGGAGCGGCAGGGCCCAGCCCGCGCCGGTGAAGCCGAGGCCCGTCAGGAAGCCGCCCGCCTCGTCCGCGCCGGGCAGGAGCGCCACGGCGAGGAGACCCGCCGCCGTTCCCCCCGCCGCGCCGCCGAGCGCGCGCAGCGTGAAGCGCCGGACGAAGGCGCGGGCGATGTAGGCGTCCCGCGCGCCGACGAGGCGGAGGACGCGGACAACCTGCTCGTTGGCCGAGAGCGCCGCCTGCGCGGCCAGCGTCACCATCGCCCCCGTCGCCCCCGCGATCAGGAGGAGCGAGACCCAGCCCAGCAGCCTCAGCCGTCCCGCGGCCTCCACCATCGGGCGGCGCCAGCGCGTGTGATCGTCGAGCACGGCGCCGGGCACCTCCGCGGCGAGGCGCTGGCGCAGGCCGTTCGCGTCGTAGCCCTCCGCCGTCTCGACGATCTCGACGAGGCGCGGGATCGGCAGGTCCTCCACCGGCAGTTCCGGCCCGAACCACGGCGTCAGGAGCGCGCGCTGCTCCTCGTCGGTGATGACGCGGGCCCCCGCGATGCCCGGCGTCTGCTCCAGAACGGCGAGCGCGGCGCGCGTCTGCGCCTCGAGCTCGACGGCGGGGGCGGAGATGCGGATCGTCGAGGACTGCGCCAGCGCGGAGGACCAGCGCTCGGCCAGCCGGCCCGAGGCGAGCGACA
>NZ_JBQLZP010000234.1:0-6060 GCF_052168335.1 Roseicyclus sp.
CCCACGGCGTCTGCCATGGTCAGCCGCTCGCCGAGGAGGATCGCGGCGACGGCCACGCCGAAGAACGGGGTGAGGAAGTGGAACGTGGCCGCCCGCGTCGGCCCGATCCGGCCGACGAGCCTGAACCAGATGAAGGTCGCCGTGAGGCCCGGCATGATGGTCGTGTAGACGAAGGCCGCCACCAGTTGCCAGGACCAGTAAACGCGGAAGGTCGCGGCCTCCATGACGATCGCGGGCGGCACCAGCGCCGTCGCCCCCGCCAGCATCTGCAGGCCGATCACCATGAGGAGGTTCGCCCCGTCCGACGCCGCCGTCCTGACCGAGAGCGTGGCGACCGTCAGCGCGACGAGGGCCACGAGGCACAGGATCACGCCGGTCAGGTCCGCGCCGCCCTCGAAGCGCGCGGCCATGATGATGGCGACACCCGCGAAGCCGGCGACGAGGCCCACAAGACCCATGACCGGAAGCCGCTCGCCGAAGAGGCTCCAGTTCGTCGCCGCCACGAGAAGCGGCAACGCCGAGGCGATGATCGCGGCGAGCGAGGCCTCGACCGTCTGCATCGCGACGAAGTTGAGCCCGAGATAGATCGCGTTCTGGCTGACCCCGAAAACCAGCACCGCGCGCCACTGGCTGCGGCTCAGGCGGAACGTCTGGCCAAGCGCCACCGCGATGCCCACGGCGAGCAGGCCCGAGATGTAGAAGCGCAGCGACAGGGCGCTCAGCGGCGGCGCGGCCTCGACGATGATCCGTCCGGAGGAAAAGGCCGACGACCAGATGAAAGCAAAGACCAGCCCGAGGACCAGCGCGCGAACGTCCATCAAATTGCCCCGCTCAACGAGAAGGGCCGCGCCCGTCTCCCGGACGCGACCCTTTCACGGATGGTTGGCGGCGGCAATCAGCCGTTCACGCTGTCCTTGAGCGACTTGGCGATGGTCACCTTGACCTGCTTGTCGGCCTCTTTCTTGATCTGCTCGCCGGTGGCCGGGTTGCGGACCATGCGCTCGGGGCGCTCGCGGCAGTAGATCTTGCCGATCCCGGGGATCGTGACCGCGCCGCCGTTGCCGACTTCCTTGCTGACGAGCGCCGAGATCGCGTCGAGCGCGGCACCAGCCGTCTTCTTGTCGCTGCCCATCTCGTCGGCGATCGCCGCGACGAGCTGCGTCTTGGTCATGGGTTTCTGTGCCATGTCTGTTGTCTCCTGATACTGCCCGAGCCCTAGAGCCCGCTGGCGCGAAAGTAACCGAATATTGTGGGGCCATACAACGCTTGGCGGAGGTCGAATGCCCAAAAACATGGGCTATGCGACGTTTTTTTGACCCTTTTTTCGCGTCAGAGGAAGGCCGTTTCCTCGAAGGAGCGCAATTTCCGGCTGTGAAGGCGCTCGAGCGGCATGTCGCGGAGCTTTTCCATCGCCCGGATTCCGATGAGGAGGTGGCGCGAAACCTGCGTCCGGTAGAAGGCCGAGGCCATGCCGGGCAGCTTCAGTTCGCCATGAAGCGGCTTGTCCGAGACACACAGGAGCGTGCCGTATGGCACCCGGAAGCGGAAGCCGTTGGCGGCGATCGTCGCGCTCTCCATGTCGAGGGCGATGGCGCGGCTCTGGCTGAGGCGCTGCACCGGGCCTGCCTGGTCGCGAAGCTCCCAGTTGCGGTTGTCGACGGTGGCGACCGTTCCCGTCCGCATGATCCGCTTCAGTTCGTAGCCCGAGACCTCGGCCACGTCGGCCACGGCCTCCTCGAGCGCGATCTGCACCTCGGCCAGCGCCGGGATCGGCACCCAGACGGGCAGATCGTCGTCGAGCACGCGATCCTCGCGCAGGTAGGCGTGGGCGAGGACGTAGTCGCCGAGGCTCTGGGTGTTCCGCAGGCCCGCGCAATGGCCGACCATCAGCCAGACATGCGGGCGCAGGACCGCGATGTGATCCGTCGCCGTCTTCGCGTTCGAGGGGCCGACACCGATGTTGACCAGCGTGATGCCCGCGCCGCCGTCCCGCGTCAGGTGGTAGGTCGGCATCTGCGGCAGCTTCGCGGGCGTGTTGAGCGGCTGGTCGGGGTTGGTGATGATGTCGTTGCCCGGGCCGACCAGCGCGCGATAGCCGCTGTGCGGATCGGCCAGCGCCTTGCGGGCGAAGGCCACGAACTCGTCCATGTAGAACTGGTAGTTGGTGAAGAGGACGTGGTTCTGGAAGTGCTCGGGCAGGGTCGCGGTGTAGTGCGACAGCCGCGCGAGCGAGTAGTCGATGCGCTGCGCCGTGAACGGGGCGAGCGCGCCCGACCCGTCCTCGTGCAGGAAGCCGAAGCCGTTCACGATGTCGTCGTGGGTGGACTGGAGGTCCGGCACGTCGAAGGCGTCGCGCAGCGGGAAGGACATGGCGCCCTCCTGCGGCACCTGCACCTCGGCGTCGTTCAGGACGGCGAAATGCACCGGGATCGGGGTCGTCGACGGACCCACGTAGACCGGCACGCCGTGGTTCTGGATCAGGAGGCCCAGCTGCTGCGTCAGGTAGTGCCGGAAGAGGTCGGGCCGCGTCACCGTCGTCATGTAGGTGCCCGGCTCGGAGACGTGGCCGAAGGCGAGGCGGCTGTCGACCTTGCTGTAGCTCGCCGTGGTGATCCGGATCTCCGGATAGAAGGCGCGGAAGCGCGCGTCGGGCGGCCCGCCGTCCAGCACCACCTCGCGGAAGCGCTCGCGCAGGAAGCCGGTCGCGCCCTCGTAGAGCTCGACCAGGTAGGCCACGGCCTCGGCGGCGTCCGAGAAGCTCCGCATCTCGCCGGCCTCGGGCGTCCTGACGGGCAGGTGCCTCGTGCGCGCGGTCATCCGTTTGTCCATGTCGCTCCCGTCCTTCGCGGCGTCATGCCTTGCGCCGGGGAGTAAGGCCGGAGCGTTCGCCGCGCAAGGTTCGTGACGGCGTTCCGCGGCACTCAGCGGCCCAGCGCTTGGCGGCAAAGCTCTTCGTAGATCGGGAGCGCGCGGGCATGGATCTCCGCGTGCTCGGGCGCGACGGGCGGCAGCGGCCCCTCCGCCTCGGCGAAGCCGGTGGAGCGGTGGACGGCGCCGTACCAGTGCGTGGCCCAGACGCCGTCGAAGGGCTTCGGCCCCGCGTCCCAGGACAGCATCCGGTCGGTGTAGTCCAGCCCGATCTCGGCGCAGAGGCGTCCGAGCATGCCCCCCGGATCGCGGCGGATGTCGGCGCTGTCGATCACGGGGCCGGGGAAGCGGGCGACGAACTCGGCCTGCTGGGCATAGCCGATCTCCTCGAAGGTCACCGCCTCGCGCTTGGCGGCATAGCTCGCCAGCACCCGGGCGGGGTGCCGGATGAGGTGAGCATGGACGCAGCCCTCCACCCAGTCGAGCGGGAAGGACGGCAGCATGTGGTGCGGCATGTGCTTCATGTAGTGGTGCGCCATGCCGTCGGGCGGCGGCGCGGCGCATCGGGCGGCGACGCGGGCGGGGTCGCCTTCGTGCGCGGCGACGATCTCGGCGGCCATCGGATGCGCGCTGCCCGTCGCGGCGAGCCAGGGGGCGTAGAAGGGCTCGTCCCAGGCGGCGCAGTCGCCGCGCGCCGCGAAGGCGTACATCATGGCCGTCGAGAGGTTCCTCGGCCCCGACCACATCGCGATCCTCATGGCATGTCCTTCCGCCTCGCCCGCCCCCGTTCTGCCAGCCTTCGGAACCGGCTGCCAGAGGCGCGGGTTCGGAAAGCGAGGCGCGACCTCACGGGCATGTGCCTTGCGTCGCGGGCGCATCCGCGCGACCCATGGAGGCGAAGGAGGACATGCCATGCCCCGCACGCCTTTCCGCGACGGCGTCAAGATCGCCGCCCTCACCGCCGCGATCCTCGTCGCGCTCGCCCTCGCCCCACATCGCGCCCACGCGCAGGACATCCGCACCGCGGTCGTCGCGGGCGGCTGCTTCTGGTGCGTCGAGGCGGATTTCGAGCGTGTCGCGGGCGTGCGCGAGGTCGTCTCGGGCTTCGCCGGCGGCACGGTGCCGAACCCCGACTACCGGCAGGTGGTAAGCGGCGGGACCGGGCATCTCGAGGTGGTCGAGATCACCTACGACGCGGACGTCCTGTCCTATGCGCAGCTCGTCGACCTGTTCCTGCGCTCCATCGACCCGACCGACGCGGGCGGCCAGTTCTGCGACCGGGGCGAAAGCTATACGACCGCCATCTTCGTCGAGACCGCCGAGGAGCGCCGTATCGCCGAGCAGGCGATCGCGTCAGCCGAGGCCGAGATCGGCCGCGATATCGTGACGCCCGTGCGCGACGCGGCGACCTTCTACCCGGCCGAGGACTATCACCAGGATTACTACCGCTCCGAGGACATCATCCTCACCCGGTTCGGACCCCGGCGGAAATCGGTGGCCTACGACCTCTACCGCGATGCCTGCGGGCGCGACGCGCGCGTGGCCGAGATCTGGGGGCCGGACGCCCCCTTCGTGAACTGAGGCGTCAGTAGAAATAGGCCGCGTTGTTCGTCAGGATGATCCGAAGCACGTAGATGCCGAGGAACACGATGAGCGGCGCGAGGTCGAGGCCGCCCATCGAAGGGAGCCTGCGGCGGATCGGGCCGTAAACCGGCTCGAGCAGGCGGTTCAGCCCGTCCCAGATCTGCGCGACGATGGGCTGGCGCAGGTTCAGCACGCCGAAATTGATGAGCCAGCTCAGGATCACGTGGGCGATCACGATGAAGAAGGCCACGTCGAGCAGCAGCATGAGGATCTGGAAGAGCGAGGTCATCGGCGGGCCTTCGGTACGTTGCGAAACTCCAAGGCCACATAGGCGGGTGTGCCCTTTCGTGCAAGCGCGGGCCGCGTGACGCCACGGCGGGCTTGATCCGGGCGGCCGCCTCGGTTTTCTGCGGCCATGTATCCGTTTGTCCGCACCGCGCGCATCGCCGCCGCCGAGACCCGCAAGCCGCCGCAGGGCGTCCTCGAGACGCATGTGCTGCCGCTCACCTGCCTGCCCTGGGACGCCGACATGTTCTGGGAGATGAACAACGGCCGCGTGCTCACGATCTACGACCTCGGCCGGACCGGCCTCGCCGTCCGCACGGGCCTCTGGCGGGTGCTCAAGGAACAGAGGTGGGGCCTCGTCGTGGCGGGGGCCTCGGTGCGCTACCGCGCGCGTATCCGGCCCTTCCAGCGCTTCGAGGTCCGCACGCGGGTTCTCGGCTGGGACCAGCGGTTCTTCTACATCGAGCAGGCGATGTGGCGGGGCGACACGGCCTGCAACCACGCGCTGATGCGCACGGGCGTCACCACGAAGGGGCGGCTGACGGACACGGCGCGCGTGGCCGAGGCGCTGGGCGTCGATGCCGCCTCCCCGCCCCTGCCGGACTGGGCCCTGGCCTGGACCGGGGCCGACCGGGAACGTCCCTGGCCGCCCGCCTTCTGAGGCGATCATTTGAGAAAACTTCAGCGTTAATCATCCACACGGGATTAGCGTTTACAAAACGTGAATCCGCGCGGAGAGTGCGGCCATGTCCGTGCTCACCGAACCCAAGCCGATACCGCCGCTGTCGGAGCTTTCTCCGCAGGGCAAGCGGCGCGTCTGGGGCTGGTGGGCCTTCGACTGGGCGAGCCAGCCCTACAACACGCTCCTGCTGACCTTCATCTTCGGGCCCTACGTCAACGAGCTTCTGGGCGACGGCACGGCGGCGCAGACGGCCTGGGGCTACGGGGTCGGCGCGGCGGGCCTCGTGATCGCGCTGCTGGCGCCGTTCCTCGGCGCGGTGGCGGACCTCTCGGGTCGGCGGATGCCGTTCATCTGGCTCTTCTCGGCGATGTACATCGTCGGCGCCTGGGGCCTCTGGTACGCCGTGCCGGGCGACTTCAGCCTCGTCCTCATCCTGTTCTACTTCGCGATCGGCCTGATCGGCATGGAGTTCGCGACGATCTTCACGAACGCGCTGCTGCCCACGATCTGCCGGCGCGAGGACATGGGCCGCGTCTCGGGGTCGGGCTTCGCCTTCGGGTATCTCGGCGGCTTCGTCGCGCTGGTGGCGATGCTCCTCCTCTTCGCCGAGAACGCCGAGACGGGAAAGACGCTGATCGGGA